>NZ_VLSR01000050.1:0-1251 GCF_007558235.1 Acinetobacter sp. RF15B
ATCTTGAATTTTCTGCCAGATATCATCGGTAAGAAGAGTGCGTGCCATTGAAAATGTAGAAATAAAAATAACTCAAAGGAGGATTTTAAGTATTTAAAACCAATTCTTCAAATGAGGACACGCCCTAGAAACAGTCTGGATATTTTAGCGCTTTTTGATTGATCTTCATATTCAGTTCATGAACAGCAAAATTAACTGAATCTTTGTAAAACCTTGTTGCAATTTCTAAAAATGCCGTTTCTAATGTGGATAATAGAGAGCAGATCTTCTTGTTGATATAACTGTGTAGCGAGCCCAGGGCTCGCCAAGAATTATGGAAATTATAGAATGTTTAAGAAAACGGCATTGTGTGCTTTGACTGCACTCTTTACAACGCCCCTGCTTGCCGCCATTCCAATAGAATCACGCGGATTAAGCCAATCCAACAATCCTGCAGCACAAGCCGCTATTTCTACCAGCTCAGATGCGCCTGTACAGACCAATACCAGCTGGCAAATCATGCAAAAAAACCAGCAGCTTGAAAATGATTTGCGTAGCTTGCGCGGAAAAATGGAAGAGCAGGAAAACGAGATTGAACGTCTTAAAAGCGAGCTGACCAACCGTTATGCCGACTTAGATCAGCGTCTGGAATTATTACAGCAAAAAATAGAACCGACCGAGGATGCACCAACGGAGGATAATCAACAGGATACTTCTCCCAGTTTGAGTTCAACACCCGCAGCAAACACCAGCAGCACACAAGCTAATGAGCAGGAAAAAGCCGCTTATACCATTGCACTGGATGCTTATAAAAATGGCGGTGCTGCTAAAGCAATCGCACCAATGCAGAATTTTATCAAGAACAATCCCAATAGCGTGTATATCAGCAATGCGCACTTCTGGCTGGCTGAGTTTAATCTGGCCATTGATCCACCCAATTTTGCAGAAGCCAAGCGTAATTATACGGTAGTTACAGAACGCTTTCCCAAATCATCGCGTGCACCACGTGCCTTGTATCAGCTTTATAGCATCAGTAAGGATGTAGAACACAAGCCTGATGTAGCGATGCAATATAAAAACCAGCTATTAAGTCAGTATCCACAATCGGAAGAAGCGCAGTATTTTAAATAAAGGCTGTTTAGAAAACTTAGATTAGCATTTGAAGTGCAACACCATGTTGTTGCCATAATACCTGACTCGGACTTTTAAAGCCGAGTCTTTTTCTTGGACGATGATTCAAGCGCTGAGTAATTTCTGCAATATATGCATCCG
>NZ_VLSR01000051.1:0-1192 GCF_007558235.1 Acinetobacter sp. RF15B
GGTCGTGTCCCATTGCCCGAACGGCAGGTTGCTGGTCACGATCAGGCTGCTGCGTTCATACAAGGCTGCGATCACCTGGAAGAACAGGTTTGCCTGTTCCCGGTTCATCGGCAAGTAACCTATCTCGTCGATGATCAAGAGCCGATATGCCTTGATCGCGCGGTGCATCACCGCCTTCAGATTGTTCTGGGTATGCGCCGTCGTCAACGCCAGCATCAGGTCGGCCGCAGTCGTGAAGCGCGTCTTGATGCCGGCTTGCGTCGCCTTGTAACCCAGTGCCATCGCCAGGGGCACTGTTGCAAAGTTAGCGATGAGGCAGCCTTTTGTCTTATTCAAAGGCCTTACATTTCAAAAACTCTGCTTACCAGGCGCATTTCGCCCAGGGGATCACCATAATAAAATGCTGAGGCCTGGCCTTTGCGTAGTGCACGCATCACCTCAATACCTTTGATGGTGGCGTAAGCCGTCTTCATGGATTTAAATCCCAGCGTGGCGCCGATTATCCGTTTCAGTTTGCCATGATCGCATTCAATCACGTTGTTCCGGTACTTAATCTGTCGGTGTTCAACGTCAGACGGGCACCGGCCTTCGCGTTTGAGCAGAGCAAGCGCGCGACCATAGGCGGGCGCTTTATCCGTGTTGATGAATCGCGGGATCTGCCACTTCTTCACGTTGTTGAGGATTTTACCCAGAAACCGGTATGCAGCTTTGCTGTTACGAGGGTTACGCCAGTACCAGCGCAGCCGTTTTTCCATTTCAGGCGCATAACGCTGAACCCAGCGGTAAATCGTGGAGTGATCGACATTCACTCCGCGTTCAGCCAGCATCTCCTGCAGCTCACGGTAACTGATGCCGTATTTGCAGTACCAGCGTACGGCCCACAGAATGATGTCACGCTGAAAATGCCGGCCTTTGAATGGGTTCATGTGCAGCTCCATCAGCAAAAGGGGATGATAAGTTTATCACCACCGACTATTTGCAACAGTGCCGTTGATCGTGCTATGATCGACTGATGTCATCAGCGGTGGAGTGCAATGTCGTGCAATACGAATGGCGAAAAGCCGAGCTCATCGGTCAGCTTCTCAACCTTGGGGTTACCCCCGGCGGTGTGCTGCTGGTCCACAGCTCCTTCCGTAGCGTCCGGCCCCTCGAAGATGGGCCACTTGGACTGATCGAGGCCCTGCGTGCTGCG
>NZ_VLSR01000052.1:0-1113 GCF_007558235.1 Acinetobacter sp. RF15B
ACGCCGGCGTGCAGGCTGGACCCGGCTACCTTGCCAATCCCGTCACCGAACGGATCACCACTGGTCGGCAGAGTTTGCAAAGTGAACACCTTTCGCCCCGCCTGTGAACCGACAGCGATACGGTAAGTGATCGAGTGCCCCAGCAGGGGTGTCATCGGGTCGTCATCCACCGCATCCGAGGCCAGATAGCTGTTTTCGACATCCCGTTCCAGCAGGCCTTGCCGTTCCAGATAGCGACCCACCCGGTGGGCGATGGTGTGCGTCAGCTGGGTGAGCTCTGGGCTGGTCGGCGCCTTGACCCAGCGGAAACGCGCTGAGCCGTGGGATTGCTCGACATACACACCGTCGAGAAACAGCATGTGGAAGTGAACATTCAGATTGAGCGCCGATCCAAAACAGAGATGGTTCCACTTGTTTGAACAACTAAAAGCGTATTTATAAGTGATATTCCGCTCTAGTTAAGCCACCTTGTTTTGTTGGGGTAGCTGATCATAGTTAAACTCATTTGGTGTCATTTTGTCTAGACTCGAATGAGGTCGTTTCAGATTATAAAACTCAAAATAAGCACTTCGCATCTGTGATACTGCTATAAGCTTTGAGATACACCTCTTCATATTTAACGCTCCGCCATAATCGTTCAACCATCACATTATCTACCCATCGACCTTTACCATCCATACTGATTTGAATGCCATTTGATTTCAATACATCAATAAATGCATCACTGGTGAACTGACTGCCTTGGTCTGTATTCAATATTTCAGGTGATCCATATTTTTCAATCGCTTCATTTAAAGCCGAAATATAAAAATCCACCTCCATACTAATCGATACCCTATGCGCAAGTACCTTACGGCTATGCCAATCAATCACAGCACATAAATAAACAAAGCCTTTTGCCATAGGGATATACGTTATATCTGTAGACCACACTTGATTACTGCGCTGAATAGCCAATCCTTTGAGCAGATATGGATATTTACGGTGAGCTTGATTAGCCTGGCTTAAATTTGGTTTGCAATATAACGCCTGAATACCCATTTTCTTCATTAAAGTACGTGTATGACGTCGTCCTATATGATGCCCTTGACGATTCAACAAATCACGCATCAT
>NZ_VLSR01000053.1:0-966 GCF_007558235.1 Acinetobacter sp. RF15B
TGACGACCACCTTCTTCTTTAGAAAGTACGTATACTTCCGCATCGAATTTAGTGTGTGGCTTGATTGAACCTGGTTTAGCCAATACTTGACCACGTTGTACGTCTTCACGCTTAGTACCACGAAGAAGAACACCACAGTTCTCGCCCGCACGACCTTCGTCTAGAAGCTTACGGAACATCTCAACACCAGTTACAGTTGTTTTAACGGTGTCTTTGATACCTACGATTTCAACTTCTTCACCAACGCGTACAACACCAGTCTCAACACGACCAGTTACTACTGTACCACGACCAGAAATAGAGAATACGTCTTCAATTGGCATCAAGAATGCTTGATCGATTGCACGTACTGGCTCTGGGATGTAAGTGTCAAGCGCTTCAACAAGTGCAACTACAGCATCTTCGCCATACTGGCCAGATTCGCCGTTCAGTGCAGCAAGAGCAGAACCACGGATTACTGGAGTGTCGTCACCCGGGAAGTCGTATGTAGAAAGAAGTTCACGAACTTCCATTTCTACCAGTTCGATCAGCTCTTCGTCATCAACGATGTCACATTTGTTCAGGAATACGATGATGTATGGAACACCAACCTGACGAGAAAGCAGGATGTGTTCACGAGTTTGTGGCATAGGGCCATCAGTCGCTGAACATACCAGAATCGCGCCATCCATCTGAGCCGCACCAGTAATCATGTTTTTAACATAGTCGGCGTGACCTGGGCAGTCGACGTGAGCGTAGTGACGAGTTGGAGAATCGTATTCTACGTGTGAAGTATTAATGGTAATACCACGTGCTTTTTCTTCTGGTGCAGAGTCAATTGCAGCGTAGTCACGAGCTTCACCACCGAATTTCTTCGCACATACAGTTGCAATCGCAGCTGTTAAAGTTGTTTTACCATGGTCAACGTGACCGATTGTGCCCACGTTAACGTGTGGCTTATTACGTTCAAACTTAGCCTTAGCCATG
>NZ_VLSR01000054.1:0-680 GCF_007558235.1 Acinetobacter sp. RF15B
CGGCCGAAATGATCGCCGGCGGCTATGAGTTCGAGCTGCCGCCCATTCCTTGCACCATCCGCCTACGCGACGTGCTGGAGCGCATGACCGATGCTGAGCTAGCATTGCAGCCGGGCGAGATCGCCGACCAGGAGCGTGAACGCTGCCGGCGCAAGCCGTGTTCAACCTCATGATCTGGTCATGGTATTTTTCATGGCACTGAGCCTGATAGTTCTTGCAAATTGTTGTCACTAAAGGGTTTTGTGTGCTTGTTTACAATCGAGTGGGAGTGACGGGCACTGGCTGGCAATGTCTAGCAACGGCAGGCATTTCGGCTGAGGGTAAAAGAACTTTCCGCTAAGCGATAGACTGTATGTAAACACAGTATTGCAAGGACGCGGAACATGCCTCATGTGGCGGCCAGGACGGCCAGCCGGGATCGGGATACTGGTCGTTACCAGAGCCACCGACCCGAGCAAACCCTTCTCTATCAGATCGTTGACGAGTATTACCCGGCATTCGCTGCGCTTATGGCAGAGCAGGGAAAGGAATTGCCGGGCTATGTGCAACGGGAATTTGAAGAATTTCTCCAATGCGGGCGGCTGGAGCATGGCTTTCTACGGGTTCGCTGCGAGTCTTGCCACGCCGAGCACCTGGTCGCTTTCAGCTGTAAGCGTCGCGGTTTCTGCCCGAGCTGTGGG
>NZ_VLSR01000005.1:0-232487 GCF_007558235.1 Acinetobacter sp. RF15B
GCTGGCGACCATAGCAAGAGTGAACCACCTGATCCCTTCCCGAACTCAGAAGTGAAACCTCTTTGCGCTGATGGTAGTGTGGGGTTACCCATGTGAGAGTAAGTCATCGCCAGCTCATTATTCAAAAATCCCCCTGCTAAAAAGCAGGGGGATTTCTTTTTTATAAAATGAAAAAAATAAGAAGGAAAATATCAACAATCTTCATCGTCATGATTACAGCGAGGATGACGTATACTAGACTCATCGACGGAGCGGATATGTCCCTAAATTCATCTTCAAGCCATATCGAATACGGCTCAACTACCTTTAAAGCTGTCTTATTTTCTTTATTTCTGGCTGGTTTTGCTATATTTTCATCCTTATATGCGATCCAGCCGATGATGCCGATACTGGCAGACTATTTTCAGGTTTCTCCTGCGCAGAGCAGTTTTCCCCTGTCATTTTCAACCATTGCACTGGCCATCGGTCTATTATTCACTGGCTTCATCTCAGACCGTTTTGGCCGTAAACCAGTAATGGTCTGGTCGTTATTTTCTGTTTCACTATTACTGCTACTTAGTGCTGTGTTACCGATCTGGCCGGTATTTTTAAGTACACGTATCATGATTGGACTAGCAGTCAGTGGTGTTGCAGCAGTGGCAATGACCTATATTGGTGAAGAAATTGCTGAAAAAGATATTGGCTTTGCCATGGGCCTTTATATTTCTGGAACTGCAATTGGCGGAATGAGTGGTCGCATGATTGCCGGAGTACTGGTAGATTTTATTTCATGGCAGTCGGCCATTCTGATCATTGGTGTGCTTAATCTGCTGATTGCTTTTATTTTCCTTGGTCTGTTGCCGAATTCCCGCCACTTCAAAGCGTATCCGATACAGTTGCGCCGGTTTAAAACGGCTTTTCAGTATAGCTGGCGTGATCCGAAACTCAGTATCTTGTTTCTACAGGGTTTTATTTTGATGGGCTGCTTTGTTTCCATCTTTAATTATCTCAGCTATCGTTTGCTAGAAAGCCCATTTCACCTGTCTCAAGCCTGGATTGGATTGATATCCATCACTTATCTGACCGGTATTTACAGTTCACCGAAGGCATCTTCTTGGAGTCGGAAATTTGGTCGTTTACAGGTTTTGCTGGGAATGATAATAGTGATGTTGCTCGGCCTGGTGCTAATGCTATGGAATAGCGTGATGGCAGTATTTATGGGGCTGCTGATTTTTACTTTTGCATTTTTTGCTGCACATTCAACAGCCAGTAGCTGGGTCTCGGTTCTCTCCCTGCAATATCGTGCCGTAGGCTCATCTTTATATCTGTTTTGTTATTATCTGGGTTCAAGTTTTTTGGGCAGCTCTAGTGGATGGGTGTGGGAGCAGTTTGGCTGGAATGGTTTGAGTATTTTTGTTGGCTTATTTTTGTTGCTCGGACTAGGACTGACTCTTCGTTTAAAAGAATTTTCAACCAAGTAGCCGATTTAAGCTCATCGCGATGACCTATTCCTGCAAATATAATAGGATCGCCTTTTGTATAAATTATAATCAAGCAACCCGAAATGAATTCATGCTAAAATAGTCGGCTTTCATCTTTGATCTATTTTCTGATCTTCCATCTGCCAGCCGAGAATTGCTAGCCATGTCTACTGCTTATACCGCTCAGACCGCGCCTAAAGCGTTGTTTGATTACGACAAATATTGGGCGTCATGTTTTGAACCCGCGCCTTTTTTGCCGATGTCACGCGAGGAAATGGACCAACTCGGTTGGGACAGTTGTGACTTTATTTTTGTCTGCGGTGATGCGTATATTGATCATCCGTCATTTGTGACCGGGATTATTGGACGGGTACTGGAAGCACAAGGTTTTCGCGTGGGGATTATTGCCCAGCCGGATTGGACCAATGTAGAAGCCTTCCGTGTACTGGGCAAGCCAAATATTGCCTGGGGGGTGTCTGCCGGTAATATGGACTCGATGATCAACCGTTATACGGCGGATCGTAAAATCCGTTCGGATGATGCCTATTCTCCAGATAACCAGCCGAATAAACGCCCGGACCGTGCTGCAACCGTCTATTGTCAGCGTTGTCGTGAAGCTTTCCCAGATGTGCCAGTATTGTTAGGTGGGATTGAAGGTTCGCTGCGTCGTATCGCGCATTACGATTACTGGTCAGATAAAGTCCGTCGTTCAATTTTGATGGACTCTAAAGCAGACTTACTGATGTATGGTAACGGTGAACGTTCGATTATTGAGATCATGCATCGTCTGGCCAAAGGTGAAAAAATTCATCAGATTACGGATGTTCGTGGTACTGCATTTATTATCAATAAACATAACCGTGCGGCAAAAGCCCAATTTGTAGAAATCGCATCGAATGATGTCGATACCATTGGTCGTGTCGACCCGATCATCAACCCATATGTGATGAGCGAAGATATTGATGGCTGTGAAATTGAAAAAGAAAAAGGCAACAGCTTAACTCAATATCAGAATTTCCAGAAAGAAGTGGTAGCCAACCCGATTGTGCGTGAAGGGGATCAGCTTGATCCAGATACGCAAATTGTGCAGCTACAACCGGCATCTAAAGCGATTAAACACAAATTACCGCCACGTGAATTAGCAGTGATTCGTTTGCCTTCTTTTGAAGAAGTGGCCAATGACCCGGTGCTGTATGCACATGCCAACCGTATTCTGCATTTGGAAACCAATCCAGGGAACGCGCGTGCGCTGGTACAAAAACATGGCGAGCGTGATGTGTGGATCAATCCACCACCGATTCCACTGACCACCGAAGAGATGGATTATGTGTTTGACCTGCCTTATGCACGTCTGCCACATCCATGTTATGGAGAGGCACGCTTCCCGGCTTTTGATATGATCAAGTTTTCGGTCAATATCATGCGTGGCTGTTTTGGTGGCTGTACTTTCTGTTCAATTACCGAGCATGAAGGTCGTATTATTCAGAACCGTTCTGAAGAATCAATTTTGCGTGAAGTGGAGAAGATTCGTGATACGGCGCCGGGCTTTACTGGCATTATTTCGGACTTGGGTGGCCCAACCGCCAACATGTACCGTTTGGCCTGTAAAGATCCTGAGATTGAGAAGAATTGTCGTAAGCCGTCATGTGTATTCCCGGGCGTGTGTCAAAACCTGCATACTGACCATGCACCATTAACGCAGCTGTACCGTAAAGCACGTGCCTTGCCGGGCATTAAAAAGATTCTGATCGGTTCTGGTCTGCGTTATGACCTTGCGGTACTGAATCCGGAATATGTCAGAGAGCTGGTCACGCATCATGTCGGTGGGTATCTGAAGATTGCACCAGAGCATACCGAGAAAGGTCCATTATCCAAGATGATGAAACCGGGCATCGGCACCTATGACCGTTTTAAACAGATGTTTGAGCGCTTCAGTAAAGAAGCAGGTAAGGAGCAGTATCTGATTCCTTATTTCATCGCGGCGCATCCCGGTACAACCGATTATGACATGATGAACCTGGCAATTTGGTTGAAAAAGAACGGTTTCCGTGCTGATCAGGTACAGACCTTCTATCCATCACCGATGGCCACAGCCACCACGATGTATTACACCGGTAAAAACCCACTGGCAAAAGTGGCTCGTTATACCGAAGATATCGACGTGGTGAAAGGGGAAAAGCGTCGTCGCCTGCATAAAGCTTTCTTGCGTTATCATGATCCAAACAACTGGCCTTTACTGCGTGATGCACTGAAAGAAATGGGACGGGCCGACCTGATCGGGAATTCAAAACAGCATCTGATTCCAGCCTACCAGCCACAAAATGCGGAAGGACAATATCAGTCAGCACGCAAGAAAAACTCGACGGTTGCAGGGGATTCACAAAAACGGAGCAATTCGAATGGTCATCGCAACCAGAATTCTAACGCGCGTCCAAAGAAAGGCCAGCTATTGACCCAGCATACCGGCCTGCCACCACGTGAAACCGGTGATTCCAAAAAACCTTTCGGAACTGCAAAACCGAAAGCCAACCCTAAGTCAAAATCGCGTACTTAAACCATCTCTATAAAAAAGACACTTCGGTGTCTTTTTTTATTCAATAGGTCAATGATAGAGTTTTTGAGTACTTACTGTAAGAAAAGCGCTTTTATATATTGATCCGGGTGCTAGAAAAAATGCTATAGAAATAACACTTTGTCGGAATTGTCTGACAATGGGATGAATGAGTATTGTACAGTCGGGTATAAGTGCTTTAAAGTTCACAATCAGTGATTTACACCTGTCCGGACAGGAGGTCTGAGCAGTGGTGTACTGGATTATATTTCCCCTTGAATTTGATAACAGTTGTATGTTTATTGCATTCGTATGTGTTTAAGACTGCTCAACATAAAATCTGGGGTATATATTGAACAACAATAAAACAAGAAAGATTATAAAAATGCAGGGACAGAGTCATGACTACCTACCTTATGATTGGGAGTTTCTTGCTCTTGTGTGTCGTACTCGCGGCATGGAAGAGTGTAAGGGACAGACCTCAACCCCAAGATAGTGCTCTCAAACAGCGAGCTATCTTTAATTTAAACGAGCAATTGACCTTGACCCGGCTCAAAGAAGTTTTGCCGGAATATACGATATTGGCTCATGTATCTTATGATTCGCTTTTGACCACCAAATTTAACCGTACACGGCATAAATACCGTAATCTGATTGCAGATTTTGTGATTCTGGATCAGCAATATCAGGTGATGGCCGTAGTGGCTCTGGATGATCCATTGCTGCTCAAACGTCCGCAGAATTCGCATTTTCAGGATGCCTTGCTGAATATGGCCGGTTATCGGGTGATTCGCTATGAAGATGTGCCTGAATATTATCAGCTGCGGCATGACTTCCTGAAAGAGCAGGAGCAGGCTGAAAAAAATCCGAAATATACTGCCATCAATGATATAAAAAAATATCATCTCTATTCAGATTTGGAACGACGCAAGATAAAGGCCGTGGGTTAGCATGAATAGCGCCAGAAATAGAAAAAGCATGCAGGGTGCATGCTTTTTTGAGGCCATCCAGATTTAACTGTTCTATATTTTAGGGTTTAACAGCCACCACCGTCAGCTCCACCAACACTTGTGGATCATACAGCTTGGCTTCTACGCAGGTACGAGGCAAGGCCTGAATATCTGCAACCCAGGCATCCCAGACTTCATTAAAGGCTGCATAATCTTGTTCAATATCTTTAAGGTAAATAGTCACGGACATGATTTGGCTTTTATCAGTACCCGCCTCTGCCAGGAACTGGTCAATGAGATCTAGAGTCTGCTGGGTTTGACCTCGAATATCTAAACTCAGGTCTGTGGCCAATTGACCAGCCAGATGAACCAGATTGCCGGCAATGGCAATCTCAGAAAAGCGTTGGGAGACATGCAAACGTTGAACAGACATGAGTGAATCCTGTGTTTTGGGTATCAAGGCTGCTACCAGACGGGTGAGTAGACAACCTGCCGTTAGATAGATCGCTACATCATGCCATGAACCGTCTGCCCAAATCACTAAGGATGCGCAATAAATAGGATAAAACCGCCGCCAGTATTGTGGAAAAACGGGTCTTGAAACATGTGGGTGGTCAACAGTGCTGTAGGCAAGAAAATCCTAGCAGTCGGCTACAGACCAATGAAATTGGAGAGTGCTGCTTTACACGCAGGTTGTTCTTGAACAATAGAGGGGGAGGATTTATCGAGGCATTCCATACGCTATATCAGAGTTGCCCTGTAATCTTCGGATTTGATCGTCACGCTAATCACAGGACATTATGCTGAAAGTAAAGGTGATTTTCAGCATCTCGGCATATACATGGATAATGCATTGCGCAGATAGATTACTCTAAAAAAACAAAATGTGAAAATAAAGTTGCGGTATTTTTAAACCAGTGTCTAAAACTTGTACAAAACCGGCTTAAAGCAGGCTGAGTTGGCTCTCCATTTCATGGGCGGCAAGCTGATAGACACCGAGTCCGATCAGCCGGAACTGGAGCTGGGGATCAAGATGCATCTCTTGCAGCAATAAAGTTAAGGCCTGCTCCAGTTCTTGCGGACTACGCAGCAGCTGCCTGAAGCTCTTGCTGTGTTGCATGATCTGAAAGTTCTTCATTTTTAATTTAACAGTGACGCCACGAGCAGTGAGCCGCTTTTTGTCCAGACTATACCAGAGCTGGGCAATTAAGGGCTGCCAATAAGGCTGGCATTCGGATAAATACAGATCCTCATCAAAAGTTATTTCTTTGGAAATTTGTTGACGTTCCCGTTCTGCTTCTACCGGCCGCTCATCAATCCCTTGGGCATATAAAAACAGGCGTTGTCCATATTTACCAAAATGCTGAATTAGCACCGTCTCTTCAACCTGCTGCAAATCGCCCAGAGTATTCAGATGTAAGTTTTTCAGCTTTTCCTGAGTGACCTTGCCGACCCCCGGAATTTTCTTGAGTGGAAGATCCCAAATAAAACGTTGTACTTGTGAGGGTTTAATCACACAAATGCCATTGGGTTTGTGCCAGTCGGAGGCAATTTTGGCTAGAAACTTATTGGGCGCCACACCAGCAGACGCAGTCAGTCCTATGTTTTGAAAAATATCTGCCCGAATACGCATGGCAACTTCAGTTGCACTCGGTATCTGTTGCAGGTTTTCGGTCACATCCAGATAGGCTTCATCTAGAGAGAGGGGTTCAATAATTTTGCTGTAGGACTGTAAAATCTGATGAATTTCTGCAGATACCTGACGATATTTGGCAAAATCTGGCTCAATCACAATCGCCTGAGGACAAAGCTTACGGGCCTGAGTCATGGACATGGCAGAGCGCAGGCCAAACTCCCGGGCAGGATAGGAGGCAGCCACCACCACCGCCCGGGGATGATGTGCAGCGATTACTACAGGCAAGTGGTGTAATTCTGGACGTTCACGCAGCTCGACCGAGGCATAAAAAGCATCCATATCGATATGAATAATTTTGCGCATATCCAAGATCTTAAGTGGCTTTGTGCGGCTTGGAAAGAACAAGTATGGCTAAATAAGGTGCGGCTCCACTCAATAGGGCGCTCTGTGGCCATCCAAGCTTTTCCAGAATCTTAGGCCAGATGAATAATTTTCGGATGTATAACCGTGAGCAAGATTAAACTCTAAACCGGGCAGAGTAAAGCTATTGCTGGATGAAAGGTGCGGACTGCTTCTGAGGAGGAATACCATTTTGTTCTAAAAATTGATTCCATTCCCGTTTTGAACCATAAAAGACATTCAGGTCCACCGAGGTGTGAATACCGGGAATTTTACCTTGGCTACTATGCTGCCAGAAAGTCCAGTGGGGTTGATCCTTTAGGTCGGGCAAACCTTGATATTCGCGTACCCAGAGCGGAACCTCTGCAAAAGAGCCTGCCAGCACAAGATTATAAAATGACTTAGACACATAAAAGATTGGCTGCTTGCCATAATGGTTTTTTAACCTGTCATGCATGATCTGGATTTGGTTGAGCAGCTGCTCTTTGGAATAGTGCTGAATACACGTGCTGTCATATTCCAGATCAATCGCAGGTGGTAGTGCATCGCTTTTATAGGGCACTGTGTCGATAAAATTCTGTGCTTGAATTGCGCCATCCCGGCAGAGCCGGTAAAAATGATAAGCCCCCACCAAAAAGCCTTGTTCACGTGCTGTGAGCCAGTTGTGCTGAAACCGACTATCTTTAAAATCACCGCCTTCGGTCGATTTTAGATAGACAAATTGATACTTCTGTTTCGGAATCTGGTTCCAGTCAATTTCTTTTTGATGATGAGATACATCAAAACCATGAACCGGATAGTCCGCCGCATGCGCAGAGGGCTGTTTAAGGAAGAAAACATAGAGTCCCGTGCCTAGCACGCAAGTCAGCAGCAGCCCAGTTGCTATTACGGAGTGTTTTTTCCAGAACGCGGAAGGGGGAGCTGCTTTCATGCTGAATTATGCCCTGTCTGGAGCTGCCAATATTGAACTCATATTGTGCCCTAGACCAAGGTGTTTTTGGGGATATGCCAAAAAATATACGCGGCAATAATATTGATGGCACCCAGACAGATGAGAGACACATGGAAAGCACTGTCTAGCTGCTCGGGGCCAAAATAGGCACTCAGCATATTCACCAGTGTCCCTGCCAGTGCGACCCCGATACTCATCGACAGCATCATGATCATTGACAGGAAACTGTTACCGCTGCTTGCATCTTGCTGGCTTAAATCCTTTAAGGTCAGGGTGTTCATCGAGACAAATTGCAGAGAGTTCAGAATCCCAAAAATAAAGAAATGAATGGCCCTGAGCCAGATTGGGGTCTCTGCCGTCGTCAGGGCAAAGCTGGCAATACACAGACCCACCATCAGGGTATTGACCAGCAGAACCCGGCGATAACCCAAGCGCTGGATGATTTTGCGGATAATCGGTTTGGAGGCCAAAGACCCCAGTACCACCGGAATCATCAGCAAGCCTGTAATGAAGGGTTCAAAGCCAAAAGCCACCTGCAGCATTAGAGGCAGTAAAAAAGGAATTGCATTACCCCCTAGGCGGGCAAAGAAATTGCCCAGGATGCCAATTGAATAGATCCGGTTTTTAAACAGGTTGCTGCGAAACAGGGCATTTTGATGCGTATGCGAATGATAGGCATACATGAGGCTGCTCAGTAAACTGCCCCCGATCAGCCCCAAACTCCACCAGAGCGGATATTGCGGGCTAGCAAAATTCTCAATCCCCAGGCATAGGCCAATCATGGCGATGAGCAGTAAGAGAAAACCAAAAAAATCAAAAGGCTGTACTGCAGCTTCAGTTACATTGGGCATGGCTTTAAAGGTAATCAGCACCCCTATTAAACCAATAGGGAGGTTGATCAGAAAAATCCAGTGCCAGGAGAGATATTCAACCATCCAGCCGCCTAAGGTGGGGCCGATCAAGGGGCCAATGAGCCCGGCCAGACTCATTAGACTCATGGCTGATAAAAACTGGGTTCGCGGAATAATCTTCAGCATCGCCAGTCGTCCGACGGGAAGTAGTAGGGCACCACCGATGCCCTGAAACACTCGGTAGACCAGCAACTCGTTCAGGTTATCTGACCAGGCACAGCCCAGTGAGGCCAAAGAGAAGATAATAATCGCTATAAAATATGTATTTCTGACTCCAAAACGGTCAGCCAGCCAGCCACTCAGCGGGATACAGGCAGCAACGGACAGGACATAGGCCACCACCACACTGTGCATCCGTAGCGGATCTTCCTGCAGGTTGGCTGCAATGGCAGGCAACGCAGTATTGATAATGGTGGTGTCCAGACCCTGCATAAAAAAACCGATAGAGACCAGCAAGACCAAAAGTCTGAATTCGGGTTGCAGGGCTTGATGAGTCGGCGTGGCATTCATTCGATTGATTCTGGGCAATTAAGTCTAAATATGTAATTGAATTATAGTGTAAAGCAAAGTGCAGGGCGGTGGGAAAGTAGACAATATTTCTTACACGATGTGGTCACAAAACAATAAATAAACAGTGTGCGCAGCGGAATGACCGGTAGAGAGCTGATTGTTGATGTTTCCAATAAAGCTGAAGTATAAAATCGAGTGACAGTGGGCTGTATGCGGCATGGCCAGGTGTTTATGGAAAAGCCCTGTAAAACCGGAACGGATGAAGTTATTATACAGATGAGTCCTTATTGAACATCATAGCTATCTCAATCACCTTAAAATAAGAATTAAATTTCCAGTATAAATAGGCGCTAAAACAACCGGTTCTTTTTTACTGAAAGAATCAAATGCTTTCACTAAACTGTCATAAAGATGCCATAGTATTGTCACAATTTTATGGTGGGTTAGCGATAGGTTCGTGAATGTCCACAGATGATATAGGCTTCTTTTTTTATGACTATTGAAATTTTAATGGTAATTGGCTTTTGTTTAGCTGCCTATTCAATTGTCGGGAATGACGTACCCCAAACCTTGGGTACTTTTATTTCGTCAAACTCCCACCGTCCCTGGTGGCTGCTGTGGATTTATATCAGCACTATTTTGGTCGTGGTATTGATCTACGGCTGGTATAGCTCTGGTGTCGGGGATGCCTCTTATGGGCGTCTGGAAACGATTCCTTTCCCTGAGGGTGGTATTACCTGGCTCTATGTCGTGCCGCCTCTGCTCCTGATTCTCCTGACCAAATATGGTATTCCGGTCAGTACCACATTCCTGGTCCTGACAATTTTCTCCCCAAGCAGTCTGGGTTCAATGCTGACCAAGTCCATGATGGGCTATGCGGTGGCTTTTTTTGCCGCAATCATCATCTACCGCTTTGTGGTGAACAAGCTGTCGGTTTATTTTAGTGAAACCCGTGATCAGCAGCATTCCCGTTTGTGGGTGGCCTTACAATGGCTGTCAACGGCATTCCTGTGGAGCCAGTGGCTGATTCAGGATCTGGCCAATATCTTTGTGTATGTACCGCGTCAGGTACCGTTTGAATTCCTGCTATTTGCCATTTCTGTCTTTGTTCTGCTGCTGGGTGTCATCCTGTATCAGCGTGGTGGCGCCATCCAGAATATTGTCGATACCAAAACCGGCGTGACCGATGTGCGTGCTGCCACCATCATTGACTTTATGTATGCGCTTATTCTGCTGGTGTTTAAAGAGTGGAGCAATATCCCAATGAGTACTACCTGGGTATTCCTGGGACTGCTGGCCGGTCGTGAATTTGCCATGTCGATGCTAATTAATGAAGTCAACAAGCACCGTACTTCCCGCAATGTGAGCAAAGATGCCATGAAACTGATGTTAGGTCTGGCAATCAGTATATTTCTGGCGACGACCTTGCCGTGGTTCTATAATCTGATTTCGGGTTAAGCGGTTTGAAAATTGTAAAAATATAGGCATCAAAAAGCGGGCATCAGGCCCGCTTTTTGATGCGGGAAGACTTAGCCAACAAAGCGTTTTGGCGTATCCAGATTCAGCAAGCTGTTATAAATCTGGTCAGCGTGTTCACACACAATCAGTTTGGCACGGTGTTGGGGTGGCAAGAAGCCTTCCTGTACTGCAAGATCAAGCTGGGCAATCAGCGGATCATAAAAACCATTCACGTTATACAACATCATCGGTTTCTGGTGCTGGTTGAGCTGGCCCCAGGTGGCAATTTCCAGAATTTCTTCAAACGTGCCCAGACCGCCGGGTAAGGCCACAAAAGCACAAGCACGTTCTGCCATAAGGGCTTTGCGCTGGTGCATGCTGGTCACAATATGCAGTTCGGTCAGCTGATGATGGGCAATCTCATAATCCAGCATGAATTCGGGAATGACTCCCACTGCCTCTCCGCCATGCTGAATCATGGTGTCAGCCACTTGGCCCATTAGACCAATACTGGCACCGCCATATACCAGGCCAAAACCGTGTTCGGCCAGCCCTTGGGTGAGCTGAATGGCTTTTTCCTGATAAATAGGTTTATTTCCGGCACGAGAACCACAATAAAGGGCGACCAAAGGACGCGTTGTTTTGGGGGAGTTATCTTTAAAATAATCGGTCATTTCTTTTACACTTTGCATTTATTTTCTTCACCTTATCATTTTTTTCTCTGGCGGCTGCAACTTAATAAAAAAATATGACAATTCCATCAGTCGCTCGTTGATCTGGGCGTGATTCGCTCCGAATCTGTGTAGCTTGCATGAAAACTGATGAAATTCAGATTGATCTTGCTATACTGAAAATCTGTTTCACAACAATAGAACTTACATGGGTAGTCGAAGTTGGCGCTTTAAGCAGATTCATCGCCATAACACAACACAGAATAATCAAGCTGAACCGCAGTCTGGCATCAGCACACAGGGACTCACTGATCTTCAGGAGGTTCACCCATGATTTTTGAATGGATGTCAGACCCGTCTGCGTGGGTAGGCTTGCTCACCCTGGTTGTTCTTGAGATTGTTCTCGGGATTGATAACCTCGTTTTTATTGCCATTCTGGCGGAAAAATTGCCGCCAGAGCAACGAAATACCGCCCGCATCGTCGGCTTGATGCTGGCCTTGTTAATGCGTCTGGTGCTGCTGGCTTCAATTGCCTGGGTGGTGACTTTAACCGAACCGCTGTTCCATATTCTGGAACATCCATTTTCAGGGCGTGACCTGATCTTGCTATTTGGTGGGGTGTTCCTGCTGTTTAAAGGCACCATGGAGTTACATGAGCGGATTGAATCCAAACCGCATGTGAAAGAAGAAAATCCGGTACATGCAGTCTTCTGGATGGTCATCGTACAGATTGTGGTGCTGGATGCCGTGTTCTCACTCGACAGTGTCATTACCGCAGTCGGCATGGTTGATCATCTGTCTATTATGATGATTGCAGTGATTATCGCGGTGGGCATTATGTTGTGGGCTTCCAAAGCCCTGATGGATTTCGTCAATAAACATCCAACCGTGGTCATTCTGTGTCTGGGTTTCCTGATGATGATCGGCTTTTCGCTGGTGGTCGAAGGTTTTGGTTTCCATATTCCAAAAGGCTATCTGTATGCGGCGATTGGCTTCTCGGTTATCGTGGAATTTGTCAACCAGACCATGCGACGTAACCAGGAAAAAATGGTGACAACGACTGACCTGCGTTATCGTACGGCTTCAGCCGTGATGCGGATGCTGGGCGGAAAACCGGCCAAAGATACAGACCATCCTGAGCCTGAAGATGTGCTGGCGACCCGTGCATTTGCCGATGAGGTGTTTGATAGCGAAAACAGCGTCTATCACAGCGTGATGGTGCAGGGCGTATTGGGATTATCCGAGCGTCCGGTCAAGTCGGTCATGACTCCACGTCCTGAACTGGAATGGATCGATCTGAATGAAAGCGAGGACAGCATCAAGAACCAGCTGCTGAACATGAGCCATTCGCGTCTGATCGTGGCACATGGCGAGCTGGACAATATCGCTGGTGTGGTGCTGACCCATAAAGTCTTGAATGAATATATTGAAACTGGCCTGCTTGACTTTAAAAAGCATCTGCGAGAGCCAGTCATCGTGCATGAAAATGTGCAGGTTTTAATGGTAATGGATCAACTGCGTCAGGCACCCTTACAAATGGCACTGGTCCTGAATGAGTATGGTTCTATTGAAGGGATCGCCACGCCAATTGATGTGCTGGAAGCAATTGCTGGTGAATTCCCGGATGAAGATGCACTGGAAGCCTCGGCAGAAAGTCTGGAAGATGGCAGCCTGTTACTTGAAGGTTCAATTGATATTCGTCATGTTTCGCTGCTTCTGGACCGTGACCTGGTGAATGAGCTGGAAGAATATTCGACTTTATCTGGTTATATCCTGTTCCATATGGGGCGTTTGCCAGAAAATGGCGAGAAATTTACAGCCGATGGTCATATCTTTGAGGTGGTGACCATGGATGGCCATAAAATCGAGAAGGTGCATATTATTCCTCAGGTACCAAGTTCAGATTAAATGGCTTCGGCAGCAAATCTGGAATTGAAACTTTGATAAAATAGCTCGCTTCAACGGGCTATTTTTTATGAGAAATGAACATGTCAGGATGTCCTTGCGGATTGGGTGAATATGAAAGCTGTTGTGAGCCGTTGCATAAAGGACAGCAAGCGGCTATCACGGCAGAACAGCTGATGCGTTCCCGCTATAGTGCTTTTGCCAGACAGCAGATTGACTATATTCAGTCTACGACTGCTTTAGGGCAACAGCAGGCTTTGGATATTCCCGCCATTCATGACTGGAGTGTCTCGAATCAGTGGCTACAGCTGGACATTGTACAGGCCAATGAAAAACTGGATAAAAGCCATGCGCTGGTCGAATTTAAGGCCCATTTCCATGATGGCAAACAGGTCCAGGTTCATCATGAAGTTTCACATTTTGTTAAACAGGCGGGACGCTGGTATTTTCTAGATCCGACGTTAGAGCAGAGGCTGACCATGAAGCAGCCCTGTATTTGTGGTTCAGGGAAAAAACTTAAACAATGTTGTGAGCAATTTCTATAACTTTTCGAGTGATTTAGCTTAGAATATCTGCCATCTCAAAGCCTCAGGTGGAAGCAGGGCGATGTTGTTGCTCATAATCTATATTATTGCCATTACCGCAGAAGCGATGACCGGGGCATTGTCCGCTGGTCAGCGCAGTATGGATTGGTTTGGGGTGATGCTGATTGCCTGTGTTACGGCACTTGGCGGTGGTTCAGTCCGTGATGTGCTGTTGGGGCATTACCCCCTGACCTGGGTGAAACATCCTGAATATCTGGTGCTGACCTGTTGTGCGGCCTTTGTGACCATCCTGATTGCCAAATGGATGCGTCATCTGCGTAATATTTTCCTGATCTTAGATGCTCTGGGACTGATTGGCTTTACCATTATTGGCTGTCAAATTGCTTTGGAAATGGGACATGGCTTTGTGGTCAGCGCCGTGGCCGGTGTATTGACTGGAGTTTCAGGCGGTATTTTACGCGATATTTTATGTAATGATGTGCCGCTGGTGTTCCGTCGCGAACTGTATGCCAGTATTTCCTTTGTATCGGTCATTTTCTACTGGCTTTGTACCCATATCGGTATGTCGCTGGAAGTTACCGTCATTTCAACCCTGATTTTTGGTTTTAGCCTGCGCCTGATTGCCATTTATTTTGGACTGGAAATGCCAAAATTCATTTATAAAGATAATGATGAGCAATCTGCTTCTTCCAAAGACGCTTCTTGATTTTGTCGGTTTTTCTTGATGTAGCGAGCCGGATCGGCTCGCTTCTGCTTTAATGCAGAGTATAAAAATAAACTCGCTCCTACTTTTGTTGGGAAAACAGTGGTTTCCGTTCACCTGCACAGAGATTGATTATGGACTTAGTTTCCCGCTTGCAACGCCTACCAATCGGTAAATTTCACTATACCTTACTCGTGGTGATTGGACTGGGGTGGATGTTTGATGCTATGGACACCGGACTAATCTCCTTTATTCTGGCCAAAATGGCAGAAGACTGGCAGATGAGCGCGGATGAAAAAAGCTGGGTGGTTTCTATCGGTTTTGTGGGAATGGCGATTGGGGCGATCTGCTCAGGAGGCCTGGCAGATCGCTGGGGCCGTAAAACCGTGTTTGCCGGGACTCTGGTGGTTTACAGTCTGGCAACTGCGGCCTGTGCCTTTGCTCCTAATTTGACCTGGTTACTGGTCTGCCGTTTTGTGGTGGGATTGGGACTGGGTGGGCAGCTTCCAGTGGCCGTGACCTTGGTCAGTGAATATATTCCGGCGCATGTGCGTGGCCGGTTTATTGTCTTGCTGGAAAGTTTCTGGGGGCTGGGCTGGTTGTGTGCCGCACTGATTGCCTATTTCGTAATTCCAACTTTTGACTGGCATACCGCATTTCTGGTTGGTGGAATTCCGGCCCTGTATGCGATTGTGATCTGGAAAATGGTACCGGAGTCCATTCCGTTTTTGATCAATCGGGGCCGTCTGGATGAAGCACATGCACTGGTGAGAAAGATTGAAGCGCAATGTGGGGTCGAGGTTATTGAAATCTTTGAGGTCAAACCGGTGGCAGAAAAACAGAATATTTCCTTTAGCCAATTGTGGTCAGGGATATTTGCCCGCCGGACCCTGATGCTCTGGCTGATCTGGTTCGGGATTATTTTTTCCTATTACGGTATTTTTACCTGGTTACCGAGTCTGCTGGTCAAAGAAGGCTATAGTATCGTGCAGTCTTTTGAATATGTGCTGATCATGATTCTGGCCCAGTTACCCGGCTATCTGGTGGCTGCCTGGCTGGTAGAGAAACTGGGGCGCAAACTGACGCTGGCCGGCTTTATCGGCATGTGTGCACTTTCAGCTTATTTCTTTGGCCAGTCCGGCAGTGTCACTGAAATTGTGGTCTGGGGCTGTTTGATGTCATTCTTTAACCTGGGTGCCTGGGGAGTGCTCTATACCTATACACCAGAGCAGTATCCTACCAATATCCGTGCTTTCGGTTCAGGCTGGGCCGGGGCAATTGGCCGTCTTGGCGGTATTGTGGCGCCCTTTGCAGTAACCCATTTAATGATCATGCCAAGCGGTTTCAGTTATGTATTTACCATGTTTACCGGGGTGTTGATTCTGGTGGCTTTGGTGATTTTAATCCTCGGTGAAGAAACCAAAGGCCGTACACTGGAATCCATGGGATTGTAGCAGCGCGAATTTCTGGTTGCTCAGACCCTGCAAAATGGATATTTTTAGCCCATAAGACACGATTTGTCGCGCTGTGTAGGCTGATGCCCTTGTGCAGCTTACAGCCGCGATTTAGCATAAGAAACATTAATTGATACAAAAACGAATTTTAGGACTATAGGTTGTTATGACAAGCCTTGCGCATCATGCGACAGAAAACCGTTCCGTAGCAGAGTTTACTGAACAGGCATATCTTAACTATGCCATGTACGTGATCATGGACCGTGCATTACCCCATATTAGTGATGGTTTAAAACCGGTTCAGCGCCGTATTGTCTATGCCATGAGCGAGCTGGGACTGAAATGGACCAGCAAGCCGAAAAAGTCTGCACGTACCGTGGGCGATGTATTGGGGAAATATCATCCGCATGGTGATTCAGCCTGTTATGAAGCCATGGTATTGATGGCTCAGCCTTTTAGTTATCGCTATCCGTTCATTGAAGGACAGGGTAATTGGGGTTCAGCGGATGATCCGAAGTCTTTCGCTGCGATGCGTTATACTGAAGCCAAGCTGTCACAATACAGCGAGCTGCTGTTATCCGAGCTGGGGCAGGGCACTTGTGACTGGCAGGACAACTTTGATGGTTCAATGAAAGAGCCGGTCAATCTGCCTGCACGTGTACCAAATATTTTGCTTAACGGCACCACCGGGATTGCAGTCGGGATGGCCACCGATATTCCGCCGCATAACCTGCGTGAAGTGGTAAAAGGTACCATCGCTTTAATTCGTAATCCGAATCTGACCGATGTCAAAATTGCAGAGTATATTCCTGCCCCTGACCTGCCGACCAAAGCGGAAATTATCACCCCGCCAGCAGAACTGCTTAAAATCCAGACCACCGGTCGTGGCAGTTACCGGATGCGCGCCGTGTATACGATTGATAAAAATGAAATCGTAATTACCGAGCTGCCTTATCAGGTGTCCGGCTCTAAAATCATTACCCAGATTGCTGACCAGATGCAGGCAAAAAAACTGCCGCTGGTGACCGATGTGCGTGATGAATCGGATCATGAAAACCCGACGCGTCTGGTGATTGTGCTACGTTCCAATCGTATTGATGCTGAATCGGTGATGAGCCATTTATTTGCCACCACTGATCTGGAATCCAGTTATCGCGTCAATATGAACATGATCGGTGCCGATGGCCGTCCACAGGTAAAATCGATTCGCCGTATTTTACTGGAATGGATTGAAATCCGTAAAACGACAGTCACCCGCCGTTTACAATATCATCTGAACAAGATTGAAAAACGTCTGCATATCCTGGGTGGCTTGATCATTGCTTATTTGAATATTGATGAAGTGATTCAGATTATTCGTGAAGAGGATCAGCCTAAACCGGTACTGATGGCGCGTTTCCAGATAGATGAGATTCAGGCTGAAGCCATTCTTGAGCTTAAACTGCGCCATCTGGCCAAACTTGAAGAAATGGAGCTACGCCGTGAACAGGAAGAACTGGAAGCCAAAGCTGCAGTTATTCGTGAACAGCTGGCCAATCCGGAGTCTTTAAAGACCCTGATCATTTCTGAACTGAAAGAGGATGCCAAAAAATTCGGGGATGATCGCCGTTCGCCGATCGTACAGCGGGCTGAAGCTGCTGCCATTGATGAGTCGGAGATGTTGCCTGCCGATCCAGTGACGGTGGTGTTGTCAGAGGCTGGCTGGATTCGCTGTGCCAAAGGTCATGAAGTCGATGCCGAGAAGCTGAACTATCGCGCCGGAGACCAGTATCTTAGCCATGCACAAGGCAAATCCAATCAGCGGGTCTATCTGCTGGATGAAACGGGACGCAGCTATGCCTTGCCAATCAACAGTCTGCCCTCAGCACGCGGACTGGGTGAGCCTCTCAGTTCAAAACTTTCTCCGGCAAGTGGAGTGGGTTTCAAGCAGGTCTTGGTGGCGGAAGATGAAACTGAAATTCTGGCAATCAGCAGCAAGGGGTATGGCTTTAAAACCCAGGCCAAACAGCTGGATACCAATGCCAAAGCTGGCAAAGCTTTCCTGAATTTGTCAGAAGGCGCGCAGATCATGAACCTACAGTCAGTTGACAATGCGGCCTATCTTGCACTGCTCAGTTCTGCCGGCCGTTTACTGCTGGTAGAGTTGTCAGAATTACCTGTACTGAACAAGGGTAAAGGTAATAAACTGATACAACTCGAGGATAAGGATCAGGTTTTATCCATGGCAATATTGAATCTGGATGAAATGCTTCAAGTCTTTGCAGGACAGCAGCAATTAAAATTAAAAGGGGACGATTTGCAAAAGTATATAGGCAAGCGGGGAGCAAAAGGACACCTTTTACCGCGTGGATATCAAAAAGCAAATAAACTGTTGATTCAAAGATAATACTAGCATCCATCTTATAAAATACGTTATATATGAGCAACGATTCGACAAGATGGATGCAAGGCCGCACACATACAAGTCTAAAAACGACAGGCGGAATTGAAAAAAACAGTTGAAATTCTAAGGATTATGATTGGAGAGATTGGGATTATGGAAAAAATTTGGTTCGCTGAATACCAAAAAACAGGGATTCCGGAAACTGTAGAATTACCAGCAGAAAATACTTCATTGATAGATATTTTTGAACGTAACTTTCAGAAATTTGGTTCACGTGATGCCTTTATCTTTATGGATAAAGTGATGACTTTCAATGAACTGGAAGAAGCTAGCCGTAAATTTGCAACTTATCTACAAAGCTTGGGGCTGGCAAAAGGTACACGTGTGGCAGTCATGATGCCAAACGTTCTGCAATATCCAGTCGTGGCACTCGGGGTATTCCGCGCTGGTTTGGTACTGGTGAATGTGAATCCGCTTTACACTTCACGTGAACTTGAACATCAGTTAAATGACTCAGGTTCTGAAGTACTGGTAATTATTGAAAATTTTGCATCTATTTATCAGGCCATTATTGGTAAGACTCCAGTCAAGCATGTGGTTGTTGCTTCTGTGGGTGACATGCTGGGTACCTTAAAAGGTACGCTGGTCAACTTTGTGTTACGTTCGGTACGTAAGCAGATTCCAGCCTGGAATATTCCTGGGCATGTGAAGTTCAACACAGCAATCAACAAGGTCAGTCCGAACAATTATAAACGTCCTGAATTGACTCTCAATGATACCGCAGTGCTGCAATATACCGGGGGTACCACAGGGGTGTCTAAAGGGGCAGAACTGACCCATCGCAACCTGGTGGCCAACATGTTGCAGTGTGATGGAATTTTCCAGAGTAAATTTGGTGCGCAGGATGGTCAGCCAGATGACCGTATTTTCTGTGCGTTGCCACTCTATCATATCTTTGCCTTCATGGTTTGTGCGCTATACGGCATGTATAAAGGTCAGGCGAATGTCCTGATTCCAAACCCGCGTGACCTGCCGGCAGTGATGAAAGAATTGCGTAAATACCAGCCAACTTTCTTCCCGGCAGTTAATACCCTGTTTAATGCGCTGGTGAATAATGAAGAATTCAAGCAGCTGGATCATAGCCGTCTGAAGATGGCTATGGGCGGTGGTATGGCAGTTCTGCCATCAACCGCAGAAGCATGGAAAAAAGTAACCGGTACCAATATCATTGAAGGATATGGCCTGTCGGAGACGTCTCCGGTTGCAACTGCAAACCCGCCAGCCTCTGAAGAATTTAGCGGCACGATTGGTATTCCATTACCATCGACTGACGTAGCCATGCTGGATGATGCCGGCAATGAAGTGCCAATCGGGGAGCAGGGTGAGATTTCGATCCGTGGTCCTCAGGTGATGAAAGGTTACTGGAACCGTCCAGATGAAACAGCCAAAGTTATGGTGAATGGCTATTTCCGCACTGGTGATATAGGTGTGATGGATTCACGTGGTTATGTGAAGATTGTTGACCGTAAAAAAGACATGATTCTGGTATCCGGTTTTAACGTCTATCCTTCAGAAATTGAGGAAGTGGTTGCCAAACATCCAAAAGTTCTGGAAGTGGCTGCTATTGGTGTGCCTGATGAAAAATCGGGTGAAGTGCCAAAACTGTTTGTGGTGAAAAAAGATCCGTCTTTAACGACTGAAGAAATCTTGGCGTATGCTAAAGAGAATCTGACCGGTTATAAGCGTCCACGTTATGTCGAGTTTATGGATGAATTACCGAAATCCAACGTCGGCAAAATCCTGCGCAAAGATCTACGTAAAACTGCTTAACTCAGCCAAGGCTTAAGTTATCCAAGAAAAAAGCGCCTCAGGGCGCTTTTTTCTGATGGATTATTTTTTCATTAACCAGCGATCAAAATAGGGCCGGCCTACACCGACAATTCCCAGAAAAATAAACATGGCCCCAAACTGACGGGTAAAGCCTTTCTGGTGAAATTCACCATAGCTGAGAATATTATCCAGCAAACAATAGACCAGCAGGGCGATGATCCAATGCCAGAGCGGCAAGCGCTTGATTCCGACCGCGTAAAAGCCAACCCATAACACAACAAAAGTGAACAGGGTAGACCAGACATTCATATTGGCACAAATGACCGTCAGTAAAAAAGCCACAATCGGCAGGACAATTTTTAAGACACGATCCACTTGACGTTGATGTTGACGTTGTTTCTCGAGAACCTCAAACATTTCATTTTGATCAGGTGCAACCATCGTGAAGCCTTCAATATTTATAAAAACACCCTATTTAACAAAATTTATTCACTAAATGCCATGTTATGATAGCGATAAAAGCCTGTAAGAGAAAAAACGATGTACAGCATTAGTGGGATTATCTATCTCATTTTGGCCGCCTGCCTTTTACCTTATGTTTTTACCTTTATCGCCAAAAAATCTGCTGGTTTTAGTGCCAAAGACAATCAGAATCCAAGAGCATTTTTAGATAAAGCGACAGGACTGGCCAGTCGGGCCCATGCTGCCCAGCAAAACAGCTTTGAAAGTTTACCTTTATTTATTGCTGCAATTTTATTAGCTGAATATATGGTCATCTCACAAAAACTGGTGATGACTTTCGGCATTGCCTATCTGGTGTTTCGTGTGTTGTACGGAATCTGCTATTTGGCCAACTGGGCGACTTTAAGGTCTATCGTCTGGCTGCTGTCAATCTTGTGCCCGATTACTTTATTGCTATTAATTATCAAGATCGTCTAACTAAATCCGGAATGGGTCAACATATTTGCAGTTCCCTCGGCTAAAACCAAAAAAAATCTGCAAAAACCGTTATAATTGTGGCGATTTTTTCAAAGATATAACTTGTTAAAGAGTGACGCTATGAGCTACAGCAATATCCCAGCAGGTAAAGATGCGCCAAACGACATCTATGTGATTATCGAAATTCCTGCCAATGCAGCACCGATCAAATATGAAATCGATAAAGATTCTGACGCGTTATTTGTTGACCGTTTTATGGGTACAGCAATGTTCTACCCAGCAAACTACGGTTATGTACCGAATACATTATCCCTGGATGGCGACCCATTAGACGTGCTGGTTGTTACTCCACATCCGGTTGAGCCAGGCTCTGTGATTCGTTGCCGTCCAGTCGGTAAATTGAATATGGAAGATGATGGCGGTATTGATGCGAAACTGGTTGCAGTTCCACATGACAAATTGACTCCAATTTATAAAGATGTTCAAGAATATACCGATCTTCCTCCGCTATTGATTAGCCAGATCGAGCATTTCTTCCAGCACTATAAAGATTTAGAGCCAGGAAAATGGGTAAAACTGAGCGGTTGGGAAGGTGCGGATGTTGCAAAACAAGAAGTACTGGACTCAATTGCAGCTTATGCAGAAGCCAATAAATAATAGATTTTCTTGTTAGTTTAGGTCTTTAAATCTTAAAGCTTAAATTAAAAAACCTGCACAATGTGCAGGTTTTTTTATGGCTTGAGATTCGAGCAACTTAGAATAGTTTCACAGGAATGTCTAACCAGATACGCCATTCGTTGGTATCACCGATGTAAGTGGTCTCATAGGCATCGCTTGCACGATAGTAAGAATGACGAAGACGTAAGTTTGCATCTTTGGCAAAACCAGACTGAACAGTGTATTTCACCTGGTTAAAGAATTCGCGTTCGTGAGCATTACTGTTAGTCAGAGTGCGTGCAATAACTACTGAGTTTGTATCATCTGGAATTGCATGCTCAGCTTTATTGGCTTTAATATCCCAGCCATAAACAAAAGCAGAGGTCCAAGACAGGCCAGGTACATTTACAGCACCAAAATCAAAAGTGTACTGTAGTTGAACTGATTTTTCATCATTCCCAATGAAGTCTGACAGGTAGGAGTTAGGCAGGTAAATACTCTGTTTGCCATCGCCTACACCTGTCCCTAAACCATAGTCATAGCCAGTATTACCAAAGTTTTGTTGGTAAGCCACCATAACATTATGTGGACCGGTATTGTAGGTAGTAGAAACTGCCCAAATCGAGTTTTTATATTTATCTTCTGCTGAGCCTATATATGAATAAAGCTTGTCATTGGCTTCACGATCCCACTGCGTATGATAGCCACTGACTTCATAAGTTAAGGAGCTTTTATCCGCTAAGGCCTGGGTGTAATTGGCATTTATATAATGGCGGTCCAGGCGATCTTTAATATCTGTACCGTAGTAAGACGCATTTAAATTGTCATTGAATTGGTACTTCGCCCCCCATACCACAGCACGATCCAGCTCTGCACCATCAGAATTGATCTGGTCTGAAAGCTGGTTTTCTGTAAACTTACCTGCAGTTAAGCTTAAATTTTCAATTTCATTACTTTCTACCAATACACCCGTGTAGTACTCAGGCACTAAACGCGCAGTATTGCTTGCAAGTACAGGTAAGTCCAGAACTTGAGTCCCATAAGTTGCTGTAGTATTCGATACGCGAGCTTTTAAATATGCGCCGCCACGAGCCCAGTGGTCGTAAGCATCTTGAGTACCATCCGGATTAGCTTGAGGGTGGGTAGGGAGCATATCATTTCCAGTATGTCCGTTTTCACCCAGTTTAAAAGAGGCATCTCCGATAATGCCCACACCGAAACCGACAGTTCCTTGCGTGAAGCCCGAGTCCAGTTTAACAATTGCAGTTTGCGCAAATGAACTGGTATCTGCCACCCTATTTTTTTTATCGCGGGTTAAATAACCCGTACGGAACAGGACAGAACCTTCTGCATCTTCAACAAAACCTTTAGATTCGCTTTGCTCACTGGCAAATGCGGTTGAGACTAGGGCAGATTGAATTAAAACTGCCAATGCTAATTTTTTTTTCTGTTGCATTTGGGGAGAGAGCCTTATACAAAGTGAATGGAAATTTTAGGAATTGTATAAGATTAGCTAAAAAAGTGTCATTTTTATTTAATATTTTCTACTAAAGTTTATAACTTTAAGCTTTAGTGAAAATTATATAAGAGCCGTTGAAACCACATAAATTTTTAGATAAAACTTAATAAAAACATTAACTTAAGTTGTAATTTGGCGAGCTGTTGATAAGAGAAACGATTTAATGAGGCCGTGTTTTGACTGAAAAGTTATTACATGTCAGGTTTTACTTGCTTGAATAGTAAACAATTGATAAAGATTTAACTCTGCAGCCATGTTCGCCTATTCTTCAGTAAAAATACTATTGAAAGCCAAATAGACTTTAAAAAAACGATTTAAAAATCTTCGCAGAATAAGAGCATGTGTGGATTTACTGGCTTCTTATCCGTTTTGAAACTGCATTTATTATTAAAAAAATTAAAAACTGATTTGATTCGACTGTGCTTTTTACCCTGCTGATTGGCATAGCTCTTGCATCGCCTAACTGGAGTCCACTACATCAGCATAAGTACGTCTTGAGGCGTTTGGGGGTAAGAATGAAATTCATGTTAAAAACATTAGTGGTTGGATTAGGCAGTGCTGTTTCTGGCTGGAGTCTGGCGGAAGAACCGTCAGCTGAACATAGGGTTTCCGGTAATATCAGTATACTTTCCAGCTATAACCTGCGCGGTATCACCAATACACCTGAAAATAAAAATGCAACTCTTCAGGCTGGGCTGAACTATCAGCATGCCTCAGGTGTGTATGCAGGCTGGTGGGGTTCTACGCTGGATTATGGCGATAACTTGCCGAATGCTTTTGAAAATAATCTTTATCTTGGGATCAATCGTGCAATGAAGCAAGACTGGGGCTATACACTTGGTCTGACCTATTATTACTACTATGATATTGATACCAGCGCTGCCAATGGTGTTGAAAGTTTATTGGGTTTGACTTATCAAGACTTCGGTCTGACTGTGCAAACCTTGCTTGAGGACGTGACCTGGGGCAATGCAGGTGATACCTATGTTAAAGCGACTTATCGCCATCCATTAGCGCAGGATTTCAATCTGGATACCGCATTGGGGCTGTATGCTTACGAAAAATCAGGTGATCTTGAAGGTACGACTGAACATTTTGGCTTTCGTCATTTTGACATCGGTTTGAGTAAAAAGTTTGACAAGACAGGGCTGAGCGCCAGTATGAATTATATACTGGGCGGTTATGACCGCTTTGATGAAAAACAGAAGAATAAAGTGGTATTTACTCTGGGCTACAGTTTTTAAAGCACAGAAAGCCAGAGGTGTATCAAGGCGACAATCGGTCGCCTTTTTTGATTCAGAGCTGATGCTGGCCGCGATACGATAACGCTTCTGACAGGTGCTGACCTTGAATGGTTTCACTTTGATTTAAATCAGCAATAGTGCGAGCAACCCGTAAGACCCGATGATAGCCGCGTGCTGACAGATTTAATTTCTTCTGGGCCAGTTCGAGCATCTTTTGGGTAGTTTGATCCAAAGTCGCATACTGCTCCAGTTGCTGAGGAGTTAAACTCATATTCAGGGCACTTTGTCGCTGAATCTGTAATTCATAGGCGGCAATAACCCGCTGTCTTACCGATTCGGAATTTTCCGCGGCTTGTGTATTTTGTAATTCGTGTGCCTGTAAAGGAGGCACATCAATATGCAGATCAATACGGTCTAGCAGCGGGCCTGAAATCCGGTTCTGATAACGCTTGATACTGTCCGGTGAACATTGGCAGCGACTGTCCTGATGAAAAGCATAGCCACATGGGCAGGGATTCATCGCTGCAATGAGCTGAAAATTGGCTGGAAAAGTGATTTGCCGGGAAGCCCGTGAAATCACGATTTCTTTGGATTCCAGCGGTTGGCGTAATACTTCTAAGACTTTGCGGTCAAATTCAGGTAATTCATCCAGAAATAGTATACCTAAATGTGCCAGGGTAATTTCCCCCGGTTTAGGATGTGAACCTCCGCCAACCAAGGCAATCGCAGAAGCAGTATGATGAGGAGCACGAAATGGCCGTTGTCCAAACGGATGGCTGGTATTGGCAATCGAGTAGATACTGGCCACTTCAAGATTTTCCTGGCTATTGAGTGGTGGCAAAATACTGGCTAACCGTGATGCCAGCAAAGTCTTACCAGTACCGGGCGGCCCACGGAACAGAAGGGAATGGCCACCCGCTGCAGCAATTTCCAGCGCCCGACGCGGTCTTAACTGGCCTTTCACATCCGCCAGATCAAATTTATAAGCAACATGCTGATCGGAAGGGGGAGGGGTAAATGGAGGAAGCGGTTGGGTTTGTGCCAGATGTTCACAGACGTCTTTCAGATGATGAGCAGCAAACACCTGAATATCGGGCAGCTGACAGGCTTCCTGAGCATTACTGCCTGGTAAAATCAGTTGATGCTGTGCCTGCTGACAGGCAATCGCGATACTTAAAATGCCCGTGACAGAACGTAATTGTCCATCCAGTGCCAGTTCGCCAATAAACTCCAGATGATCGGTACAGTTTTCCGGAAGCTGGCCCGAAGCCACTAAAATCCCTAGTGCAATCGGTAGGTCCAGACGTGAACCATCCTTGGGCAGATCCGCAGGGGCAAGATTAATGGTCAGGCGTTTGGTCGGGAACTGAAAACCACTATTGAGAATGGCTGAACGTACCCGATCCTTACTTTCTCTGACAGCGGCTTCAGGTAGGCCTACAATGGTGAGAGAAGGCATGCCGGAACTGACATGAACTTCGACTTCAATTAAAGGGGCATGTAGGCCGAATAAGCCCCGCGTATAAATTTTGGCAAAAGACATATTGTTGTTCCAATTGGGTGCATTATTTTTATAAGTTTGGCGTCTTTTGTGCACTGATGTGGTGCTTATTTTTTGTTGGAAATTTTCTCTTCAAGGGCATCAACCTGTTTTAACAGGTCATTTAAACGCTGATTGGCATGCTGCAAAGCAGTGCGCTGGCGCTCGATCTCTTCTTTAGAGACCAGATCCATCTTGGTCACGGTTTCATTTAATAAGGCACGCAGGTTGTGTTCCAAGTCTTTTTTAGGCTGTTCGACTTGTTGCAAAATCGCTTGTAACAGGGTTTCAATCATGGTCCGATTCATCCTCATGGAAATGAGGCAACAGTGTATCACTGCCAGAATAGAGACCCTAGTATTTCAGATAAAATATAGGCAGATTCGATCAGTACTCTTGTAGCAGCGGTTATTCTACCGTTGTGAGTCACCTATTGAAAATGACTGAACGGCCTGGGTAGGCCTCATATCAACTAAAAAATATATGTCTTCACCCATATAGATGAAGTGTCAGCAGCTCCTCCTAATCTACATAAAAAATATTTCATTTTTGCAGAATCCAACTGGTTATAAGTATAAAATGGGGTATAAAGAAACATCATGTTAATTTTTCTAATTTCCCCCGACCTTAGAAATCTTGGCATGAAATTTGAACATAAAACCTTACTGGTGAAATAAGCCGAAGGAAAACAAACATGAAACTCGTAACTGCAATCGTAAAACCTTTCAAACTGGATGACGTGCGTGAAGCGTTATCTGAAATTGGTGTGCAAGGTATCACTGTCACTGAAGTTAAAGGCTTCGGTCGTCAAAAAGGCCACACTGAACTGTATCGTGGTGCTGAATACGTTGTAGATTTCCTGCCAAAAGTCAAAATTGAAATCGCGATCAGCGATGAAATGGTGGAGGCAGTAATTGAATCTATTACGCGTGTAGCCAGTACAGGCAAGATCGGTGACGGTAAAATTTTCGTTACTAATCTGGAGCAGGTGATCCGTATCCGTACCGGTGAAACAGGTGCAGATGCTGTCTAATTTGGCACGAAGTTTGCTGAGTATCGAATAACTCACAAAAAACTTGGTCGGGGATAAAAATGAAATATATGCTACTTGCGTTCAGCTTGTCGGGCGCACTTTTGGGCGGTTCTGTTGCTTGGGCTGAGCAGCCTGCAACAGTACCGGTCTCCACATCAGATAATTTATTGCGCCATGACCCCCATCCTACTACCTCTACACAAGCGCCCACCGCGCTTGCTGCCACTACTCCAACAGAAACAGAAAAAGAATCTACATTAGACACAGGTGATACCGCCTGGATTCTGGTATCTACCGCTTTGGTCCTGTTCATGACCATTCCCGGTCTGGCCCTCTTTTATGGTGGGATGGTACGTAAGAAAAACGTGCTCTCTACGATGGCGCATAGCTTTATTGCCGCCGCCGTGGTGAGCCTGAGCTGGGTTTTTCTGGGTTATAGCTTGGCTTTTAGTGAAGGCAATGGCTTTATGGGGGGGCTGGATAAATTCATGCTGGCCGGTATTCGCCCCGACACGCTTATCGGCACACTTCCTGAAATCCTGTTTGTGATTTTTCAAATGACCTTTGCCATTATTACGGTGGCGATTATTAGTGGCTCGATTGCAGAGCGTATGAAATTTGGTGCCTTCATTGCTTTTATTGCCCTGTGGAGTGTGGTGGTGTATGCACCGATTACCCATTGGGTATGGGGTGGGGGCTGGCTAGGCAATGATGGGGCGCTGGATTTTGCGGGCGGTACTGTCGTGCATATTAATGCCGGTATTGCCGGTCTGGTGGCGGCTTATATGTTGGGCAAACGTATGGGACTGGGCCGTGAATCGATGGCACCGCATAATCTGACCCTGACAGTAATGGGGGCCAGCCTGCTCTGGGTTGGCTGGTTCGGTTTCAACGGCGGATCGGCGCTCGGAGCAAATGGTGCTGCCGGCTATGCGCTGGTGGTCACCCAGGTCGCCGCGGCAGCTGCAGCCATCTCGTGGTTAATCACAGAAAAAATAGTGCGTGGTAAGGGGTCTGTACTGGGTGCAGTCTCAGGTGCAGTTGCCGGTCTGGTGGTGATTACGCCAGCAGCAGGTTTTGTGACGGTCAGCGGTGCACTGGCTATGGGCCTAATAGGGGGAATGGTGTGCTTCTGGGGCATTACCGGATTGAAACGTGCCCTGAAAGCCGATGACTCTCTAGATGCTTTTGGGCTGCATGGTGTAGGGGGGATTGTTGGTGCGATCCTGACCGCCTTCTTCGCCAGTGAATTTATTATGGGGGACCAGGCACCTGATCATATAATAAGCCAGCTCTGGATTCAGATTGAAGGGGTACTGGCCACCATCGCTTATTCTGCCCTTATGACTTTTGTGATCCTGAAACTGCTCGATTTACTCATGGGTATTCGTATCGGCTCTGAGGATGAACGCATAGGACTGGATTTGAGCCAACACGGCGAACGTGTCGAATAATAATCAATACCCTATAATCAATATATAGTGCAAAACAGCTCATATGGGCTGTTTTTTTTCTATATATTGCGTAAGACTCTACAAAGTTTGCAAATTTTGCTACACTCGGGACTCAACAGGATTTGTTCAATTAAACCGCTATGCATTGCCCATTTTGCAATACTGCCGACAGTAAAGTGATTGATTCACGCTTGGCCGCTGAAGGCTGTCAGATTCGCCGCCGCCGCGAATGTATCAGTTGTAATGAACGTTTCACGACTTTTGAAAGTTATGAAGTGGTGATGCCGCGTGTCATCAAATCGGATGGTAAAAATGAACCCTTTGATGAAGCCAAATTGCGCCGTTCTCTGATGCATGCCTTGCAGAAACGTCCGGTGACACAGGAACAGATTGAAACCGTACTCAGTGATATCCAGCTGCAGATCCGTCGCTTGGGAGAACGTGATGTGAAGTCGCGAACGATTGGTGAAATTGTCATGCAGTCGTTATTCGCGCTGGATCATGTCGCTTATGTCCGTTTTGCCTCGGTTTATCAGGATTTTCAGGATGTCGAAGCTTTTCGCCGTCAGATTGAACAGATGCAACTACGCGAAAATCAAGACCAGACATGACTGAATTCAAGCGGGAACAGAGCTGGATGCATCGTGCTATTGAACTGGCGCGGCAGGGCCAGTATTCCACCAAGCCGAATCCGAATGTTGGCTGTGTGATTGTGAAAGATGGGGTGATTGTCGGTCAGGGTTTTCATCCTCAAGCCGGACAGCCACATGCAGAGGTTTTTGCACTGCGCGAGGCCGGAGAGCAGGCACGTGGGGCAACCGCTTATGTGACTCTGGAGCCTTGTGCACATTATGGCCGTACGCCACCCTGTGCCAAAGGGCTGGTTGAGGCCGGTGTGGCCAAGGTGGTGGTGGCCTGTCCTGACCCGAATCCCCTGGTGGCAGGTAAGGGTGTACAGATCTTGCAAGATGCCGGCATTGAAGTGGAAGTGGGGATCGCTCAGAAAGAAGCCCACGCCTTAAATGAAGGTTTTTTGAAAGCGATGGCCAGCGGGATGCCTTATGTGCGCCTTAAAGTTGCCTCGAGTTTAGATGGCCGTACTGCTATGGCTTCCGGTGAATCGAAATGGATTACCGGAACCGAGGCGCGTCAGGACGTGCAGCATTGGCGCGCCATTTCTGGTGCGGTCCTGACCGGCATTGAGACTGTACTTACAGATGACTGCCAGTTAAATGTCCGTCAGCTCAATGGTGTTGATGACATGAGCACGGTGGTTCAGCCAAAACGGATTATTTTAGACCGCCAAGGCCGTCTGCCATTGACAGCGAAAATTCTAGCGCAGCCTGACAGCGTGATGGTCATGGGGCCATTCCGTCAAGAGCTGGCTGATCTGGGTGTGTTACAATTAGCAGTGCAGCCTTTAACACAATTATTGGCTCAGCTGGCTGGGCAGTACCAGATTTATGATGTGCTGGTGGAAGCAGGGGCGACCTTATCTACGGCATTTTTACAAGAACAATTGGTTGATGAATTGATCAGTTACGTTGCACCCACCCTATTGGGCCGTTCTGCACGTACTATGTTTAATGCAGAATTCAGCCGTATGGCCGAACAACTCCGATTTAAGCTGCGCGATGTAACTCGCTTCGGTGAGGATGTGCGCTTCAGGTTAATTCCTTTTCAAGAGACACTATGAGTTCAGAGTCTACGGTTTATCATAAACGTCGCCATGCGGCGCGTACCACCGATGAGTATCTTTTCCATCAGCTGGTTCCTTATCTGGGCAACAAACGCCGTCTGCTGCATTTAATTCTGGAAGCGCTTGAGAGTACAGGCACCTTAAACCGTACTGATGGCCGTGCTCCTATTTTTGCCGACTTCTTTGCCGGCTCTGGTGTGGTCTCACGTTTGGCTCGTCAAAACGGTTACCGGGTGATTGCCAATGACTGGGAACCCTACAGTCATGCGCTGAATCATGCGGTGCTGGCCTGTACTGAGGCACCAGCGTTTAAAGAATTGGGGGGCTATCAGAAAGCCATTGATTATCTAAACCGTCTGCCCGAAGTCAAAGGCTGGGTGACGCATAACCTGTGTCCACGTAATGATGAAATTTATGATCCGTCGCGTGACCGTTTGTTTTTTAAACGCCGTAACGGGATGCGGATTGATGCAATCCGCCAGCAGATTGCCACCTGGCAGGCACAAGGTGCAATTGATGATGTCGAAATGAGTGCTTTGCTGGCACCACTATTATATTCAGCCAGTTTTGTCAGCAATACTTCCGGCGTATTTAAAAGTTTCCATCATGGCTGGGGCGGCAAGACCCAGACCGCACTGGAACGGATTGAATCTTTACTCTGGCTGACGCCAAGCCGCTTCTGTGAAGACAAGAAACATCAAGGGCCGACCGCTGAAATGTGGTGTGTGGATGCCCAACATCTGGCCAATCAGATGAGCAGTTTTGAGGTCGATGTGGCGTATCTGGATCCGCCGTATAACCAGCATGCCTATAGCAGTAATTATCATGTACTGAATGCGCTGACTTTATGGGATCAGGTCGATCTGCCGACACCAGATACCAAGGGCTTCAAGAGTGGTATTGACCGCGCCTGGCGTAAAGAACGTCCGAGCCAGTACAACTCTTCCAAGTATGCCAAAGAGGCGTATGAGACCTTGCTGGCCACGATTAATGCACGTTTTATTCTGACCAGTTATTCCACCGACGGGAATATCAGTGCGACCGATTTATTGCAGGCCAACCTGAAACGCGGTCGTGTGACTCTGCTAACCCAGGATGTGCCACGTTATCGGGTCAGCAAGCAGCGCCAGTCAGAACGTGCACGCGTACTCGAATTTATTGTGATTACCGATACGCATGCCAAATCAGGCCCACCCATCCGTCAGCTGCTGAGCCAGTTGCATCATTATGCAGAGCTGGGCGGTGTAGATACAACCGGGGTCAGTACCCAGTTGGCCTTGTGGTAAGCGCATAAAAAAGGAAATAAAGATGTTTACAGGTATTATTGAAAGTCTGGGCAAAGTTGAAAGTCTGCAAAGTGTCGGAGGGGATGTGCGTTTACGTATTCAGACCGATCTGGATATGTCGGATGTACATCTCGGTGACTCGATTGCCACCAATGGTATTTGCCTGACCGTGATTGACTGGGGCGAGAACTGGTATGCAGCGGATGTGTCGCGTGAAAGCCTGAACCGGACCACACTGGGACAATGGAAAGTCGGACAGCCTGTGAATGTTGAAAAAGCCATGCTGCCCACCACCCGTTTTGGTGGGCATATTGTATCTGGGCATGTCGATGCCGTGGGTGAAATTACCATCGTTCGTGAAGATGCTCGCTCGGTATATTATGAAGTGACGGCACCGGCTGAAATTGCCAAATATCTGGCAGAGAAGGGCTCAGTCACCGTTGATGGCATCAGTCTGACCATTAACCATTTACGTGGCAGTGTCATCAGCCTGAACCTGATTCCGCATACAGCTGAGCGGACCAATATCGGTAGCTGGAAAGTCGGGACAAAAGTAAATCTGGAAGTTGATGTGCTGGCCCGTTATATCGAGCGTTTGCTGCTGGGAGATAAGGCCGCAGAAACCACCCAGCAATCAAAAATCAGTATGGAGTTTCTGGCTGAAAATGGCTTTTTAAAATAAGTCCAACTCCAGAATTCCCGGCAGTCTAGTTGAAAAATTAGACTGTTTTTTTGTTTTTGGAGATAATACCGCGTATAACTTGCGATTTTAGCCCCAATGGACAGATCGAATGCTCGATTTTTTACTTCATCTTGAACAATCCTTGCCCTTATTGCTAGACCAGTATGGGGTATGGATCTATGCGATTCTGTTCCTGGTGATTTTCGCAGAAACCGGCTCAGTATTTTTCTTTTTCCTGCCTGGCGATAGCCTGCTAATTGCCATCGGGGCACTGTGCTCGACGACAGACCTGATCACCTTACATTCTGTCGGTTTATTACTGTTCATTGCTTCTACTCTGGGATATACCGTCAATTACTACACGGGCAGAGCGCTAGGGCTGAAGTATTTCAATGAGCATTCACGCTTTTTCAAGCCGGAATATATAGTCAAAACCAATCATTATTTTATGAAGCATGGCGGCAAGACTATCCTGATTGCACGTTTTATTCCCTTTGTGCGTTCCTTCGGACCTTTTGCCGCCGGTTCCGGGCATATGAACCTGATGACCTTTAGTTTGTATAATGTGGTTGGTGGAGTACTCTGGATTAGCAGCCTGTTGGGGGTGGGCTATATTCTTGGTAATACCGCCTTTATGCTGGCTGACCTTTTTAAATTTTGACGTTTTAGAGCTGAACTGAGCTTGATTATTTTTTATTCGGCCTGTACGGCTTGGAGCAGATCGCGCGTCCAAAGCCCTTGTCTTGTTGAATTTTTAAGGCTTCGATCGACCATGCATAGATAAAAACTTTTAGATTTACCTTGAATTTATTGATGAACCCTGGATGTTTGGTTCTTTCAGACCAATCACAGCGCTATAAGAAAAAAATCAAATCAGATAGCGGCCAGTGTGAGTATGGCTCAGCCTATTGTGATAGATTAGAATTTTGAAGAATATAGTCAATTTCTTCTTTGGCGGCAGCACGCAGCTTATCGCGTAGTGCATTCACTGTTTGTTCAATGGCACTTTCGGCCTCGAGTTCCAGACGTAAACGTACACTGTCGAGTTCAGACCGAATCTGGGAATCTTCAATACGGTATTGACCTGCAGAAAAATCCAGCACCTGTTCAGGGTTTTTTTGATAACGCGCGGTGTAGTGCTGTATCTCAGTATCAAGCTGCTGACGCATTTCGATTAATTTTCGGTTTTGTTCAGCAAATTTGAGTTCTTCATCCCGGCGTAGCTGTTCAGCATAGGCCTGTACTTCAGCACGTTTTTTGTTTAGGGCTTTTTCCAGTGCCTGCTGTCTTCGAATACGAGCCTCTTCAATCAGTTCAGCCTTGCGCTGTGCATAGGCGGCTTCAATCCGGCGCTCCGATTCTAGTTGGAATTTTTGATCATGTAGCAGCCATTCTTCCAGAACGGTTTCAGGCTTGAGTACATCACAGATCCGCGAGAGGTCATCGATAAAGGTCTGACGCACAGCCTCAGGCGTATTTAACCAGCGCTGTTTAAAATCTGGACCTACATTTAATGCCACTTGCATCTCCTTGTTTATCGTCTTGCTTAAAGTTTATAGGTCTGAGGTTGAATACCAAAACGGCGATATTGTTTGAACTTTTCACGCCCCAGCTGCTTGGCCGGCTCATTGTTTTCAATAATCTCAATAATGTGACTAAATTTCGCATCCGGTTCAAGTGCTTCCGGACTAAAATTAAAAATAATCCAGCCCGGCTGTTTGGGGAGCTGTGCTGAAATACAGACCACAGCCTCAGGCTGCTCAATACCATGCGGAATAAAGCTGACTGGATCAAAGCTCCAGAGCAGCTCATCAAGTTCCTGCTGCAGGGCAGGATCGGCACAATACAGCCAGATGCGTTCGGGTTGACGCAAAATCTTGCGGCATAAACGACAAGTGCTGTCCACTTGTCGTTCAGGGCTTTTTTCAAATAAGTAGAAGCTGACCTTAGCCATTCACTTGAACACGATTAGCCAGGAATTGCATTAATAGTGGCACTGGACGGCCTGTCGCGCCTTTATTGGGACCAGAGTTCCAGGCAGTCCCGGCAATGTCGAGATGCGCCCAGCGATAATCACGGGTAAAGCGTTGCAGGAAGCAGGCAGCGGTGACTGAACCGGCTTTAGGGCCGCCAATATTGGCAATATCGGCAAATGGTGAATCGAGCTGTTCCTGATAGTCATCCAGCACCGGCATGCGCCATACGCGGTCAAATGCGTTCTGGCCAGCAGTTTCCAGCTCGACAGCCAGCTCGTTATCCGGAGTGAACATGCCTGTAAGCACGGAACCCAGCGCCACTACACAGGCACCGGTTAAAGTTGCAATATCAATTACCAGCGCAGGATTAAACTGTTTGACATAGGTCAGGGTGTCGCACAGAACCAGACGGCCTTCTGCATCGGTATTTAAAATTTCAACGGTTTGGCCGCTCATGGTGGTGACAATGTCGCCTGGACGGGTCGCTTTGCCGGATGGCATATTTTCAGCCGCAGCAATTGTGCCGACCACATGAATCGGTAAACGGGCTTCACACAGGGCACGCATGGTTCCCAGTACCGAAGCAGCACCGCACATGTCGTATTTCATCTCGTCCATGCCTGCGCCCGGTTTAAGTGAAATGCCGCCAGTATCAAAGGTAATGCCTTTGCCGACCAGCACAACAGGCGCTTCGCTACGTTCGGCCTGATATTCCATACTGATAATACGGCCCGGACGCTCCGAACCTTTACTGACTGCCAAAAAGGCACCCATCCCGAGATCCGCCATTTGCTGCTCATCCAGTACGGTGACTTTCAACAAGTCTGGATATTCCGCTGCCAGGGCCTGTGCCTGTTCTGCCAGATATTCCGGGAAGCAGATATTTCCTGGGCGGTTGCCCAGATCACGTGCCAGATTCTGGCCGCTCTGTACCGCCTGAATCAGCTGCAGCTGTGCTGAATCTAAGGCGCTTTGTGCGGTGATCAGGTCAATCTGTTCCAGAATAAACTCATTTTTCTTCGATTTGTATTCGTCATAGCCATAGTTGGCCTGAGTCAGGGCCAGTGCAAAAAGATAGTGCAATTCTTGTGGAAGTTGTGTCAAATCAACAGAAATCTGTTTGAATTTTTTCTGTGTGGATTGAATAATGGTTTGTGCAAGCTTCGCCAGTTTAGCAGGCTGTAATTCAGCAGTTTTGCCCAGTCCAATCAGCGCAGCAGAGTGACACTGGCTGAGCTGATTGATCAGGCTCAGACTCTCGGCAAGGCCTGCCTTGAATTGAGCGGCTTCAATTAATGTGTCGAATTGACTGATCGGGTAATGTGACGTTATTTCCTGAACTTGTTCTGCGTCGACTAAAATCAACAAAGACTGACTTGATCCATTCTCTGGGAATGACGTATTAATTGTAAGTTTCATATCCTGCTTTCACGCCTGTGTAGGTTTGCGAATCATTCAATCATTGAACCATTTATCTCAACAGATTTTCAATGGGAATGACAGCTCAGGTTTTATATTTTTGCTATTCGGGTAAACTAGCACCCATTTTATGGACTTCAATTTGGAAGAATTAATTTGATTATTCGGCGTTATCTGGTCAAGCAAGTAGTATCGACCTCTTTGGTGGTAATTGCCTTATTGACCCTCATCATGATGGGGGGACGACTGATCAAGTATTTTGGTGTAGCTGCTCAGGGCCGTCTGGATGCAGGCATCCTGTTTAGCATCATTGGCTATCGCTTACCAGAATTCTTAACCCTGATTCTTCCCTTGGGGTTCTTTATCGGCCTAATTCTGGTCTTTGGGCGTCTTTACGTCGATCATGAAATGGCAGTATTGAATGGCAGTGGTATCAGCCGGCATCAGTTGGCGCGTTTACTGATTCCGCTCACACTGGTCTATCTGATGGCACAGGGCTTTTTAATGTTATGGGCTTCGCCTTGGGGAATTCGCCAGTTTGAGGCCTTAACCACCAGTCAGGCGGTACGTACCGGCTTTGATCTGGTGCGACCCAAAGAGTTTATCTCTTCTGGGCCTTATACCATCTATGCTGGGGATTTATCGGAAGACCGGAAACACTTAAAGGATATTTTCTTCTATCAGCGTGCGGAAAAAGAAGGCAAGCCGGATGTCATGATTCTGGCCCAGGAAGCAACCCGAATAGAAATCCCCAATGATTCTGCGAATGTGGTCGATCTGATGCAGGGGCGCCGTTATGAAATCTACCCGGGGACTCCGCAATATACACATGCGGAATTTGCCAGCTATCGTCTGCGGATTGAAAATGATAAAGAGGCAGAGCTGGCCAGTGATGAAGTCGAGGCTTTACCAACATCGCAGTTGTGGCAGAAGCGTGATGATCCGGTCGTGGTCAGCGAACTCGGCTGGCGGATTTTTGTTCCATTTGCGATGGTGATTGCATTGATTCTGGCAGTAGGCCTGTCTGAGGTCAGTCCGCGTCAGGGGCGTTATCTCAAACTCTTTCCGGCACTGATGATTTTTGCCAGTTTGATTGTGGCCCTGATGGCGGTCAAAACCCGGATCAGTAAAAATGAAATGGGCATCGCGGCTTATCCTCTGATTCTACTGGCCTATGCTGTGGGTGGGGCACTGTTCTCGCGTAAGCAGAAGCTGGCTCCCAAAATTAAGAAACAGATTCAGCGAGTGAGGTCTTAACAATGTTCGCACGTCGTATAGTGGCCAAACATGTGACCTATACCACCGCTATGGCCATGCTAGGAGCCACCGCAGTACTTTCCGGTCTACAGGTTCTGTTTACCTATCTGGGTGAGCTGGGTTCCTTAAAAGAAGGGTATGGAGCCAAGGAGGCTCTGTATTATGTCTTATGGGGTGCACCGAATTATCTTTATGAAATTCTGCCAATTTCAGCCCTGATTGGAGCGGTACTGGGCCTGGGGACATTAGCATCCAATAGTGAACTGATTGTGATGCGCGCCGCCGGCGTCAGCCTGTGGCGAATCGTGGGCTGGGTCATGCGTTCAGCACTTTTGCTGGTGATTCTGTCTTTTGCTTTAAGTGAGTGGGTGATTCCGTATACCAACGAACAGGCCAAAATGGTCAAAAATTCCCAGAAAGCAGCACAGCTGGGAGAAGTCCGCGGCTACTGGACCCGCGAAGGCCAGCGTTTTATCTATATTAATTATGCCAACTCGCAAGGCCAGCTCAGCAATGTGCAGATGCTGGATTTCGATGAAAACTATCGTTTACGCGGAACCCTGCATGCCAGCACCGGCCGTTTTATACAAGATGGCGCCTGGGAGCTGAAAAATACCGAGCAGATGGACATTCTCGCGAATGGCAATGCGACACTGGTTAACAATGCTGAACAGTCATTGGCCTTGGCATTACAGCCGAAATATGTGCATATGGTGACAATTGACCCTGAAGATCTGGCACCCAGCCAGCTGGTAAGCTTTATGAGTTATATGCATGAATATAGTCAGGTGCCCAAGACGTATCAGCTGGCATTCTGGCAAAAACTGGGTTCACCGTTTGCCCTGATTGCCTTGGTGGTGATTGCCTGTTCCTTTATCTTCGGGCCGCTACGCCAGCAATCCATGGGTTTTCGTCTGGTGATTGCCTTGTTTGCCGGTCTCGGCTTTTTCTATCTACAGGACTTTCTGGGTTATGCCAGTCTGGTCTATGCACCATCTCCGGCATGGTTTGTTTTTATTCCCATTCTGATCATGTTTGGAATCGGCGGCTATCTCCTGCATCGGGCACGCTAAGACGCAGGAAAATAGAGCGAATCAATTGTAACAAGCGGCTTGAACCATCTCCAGTCATGGCCTCTTTTTACAAAATTCTGTAAACTAGGGCGATTAATTCGTAGGCTAAAAGAGTATTTCATTATGGCGGATGCAACTGCTGGCAAAATCCCTCACGTTTTGGTGATTATGGATGGTGTGGGTCATCGCGAAGCGGTCGAAGACAATGCGTTTTTAGCAGCTAAACGACCAAATCTAACTGCTATACAGGACAAGCATCCGCATGGTTTGATCTCTGGTTCTGGTGAAGATGTAGGTCTGCCGGATGGCCAGATGGGGAACTCTGAAGTCGGTCATATGAATCTGGGTGCTGGCCGGGTGCTGTATCAGGACTTTACCCGTATTACCAAAGATATCCGGACAGGCGCTTTCTTTGAGCATGAAGTACTGGTCGATGCCGTGGAAAAGGCCAAAGCAAGCCAGGGTGCGGTGCATATTCTCGGCCTGTTGTCTGAAGGCGGGGTACATTCTCACGAAGATCATATCGTCGCGATGGCTGAGCTGGCACTGAAACGTGGTGCCCAAGTCTATTTGCATGCCTTTCTGGATGGCCGTGATACGCCACCAAAGAGCGCACAGCCTTCTTTGCAAAAACTCGATACACTGTTTGCTCAATATCCGGGCCAGGGCCGTATCGTCAGCCTGATCGGTCGTTATTTTGCCATGGATCGTGACAACCGCTGGGATCGAGTCGAGCAGGCTTATCGTTTGCTGACCGAAGGTGAAGCGGTGCGTACTGCTACGACTGCCGTTGAGGGTCTAGAACTTGCCTATGCCGCAGAGGAATCGGATGAGTTCGTCAAGGCTACACGTATTGGTGACATCGTGAAAATTCAGGATGGTGACAGCGTGGTGTTTATGAACTTCCGTGCGGACCGTGCCCGTGAATTAACGCGTGCCTTTGTCGAAAAAGATTTTGCCGGTTTTGAGCGTCAAGTGCTGCCAAGCCTGTCAAAATTCGTGATGCTGACCCGTTATCAGGCCACCATTGATGCACCGGTTGCCTATATGCCGGAAGCGCTGGTGAACTCAATCGGTGAGTATTTATCAAATCTGGGAAAAACCCAGTTGCGTATTGCTGAAACTGAAAAATATGCCCATGTGACGTTCTTCTTTAGCGGTGGCCGTGAAGATGAATATCCAGGTGAAAAACGTATCCTGATTCCATCACCCAACGTAGCGACTTATGACCTAAAACCAGAAATGAGCGCTTATGAAGTGACTGATGAACTGGTCGCAGCCATTCACTCCGGTGAATATGATTTACTGGTGGTGAACTATGCAAATGGTGACATGGTAGGCCATACGGGAGTATTTGATGCAGCCGTGAAAGCGGTTGAAGCCGTAGATACTTGTCTGGGGCGTGTGTATGCCGCTGTTATGGCGAAAAATGGCCATATGATCATCACGGCAGACCATGGTAATGTAGAGCAAATGCAGGATTATCACAGTGGTCAGGTACATACCCAGCATACCACTGAGCTGGTTCCGTTTATCTATGTTGGTCCAAGCTCTGCAACGATTATTGAAGGCGGCGTACTGGCAGATGTGGCACCGACCTTACTCAACCTGATGCAGCTTCCGGTTCCGGCTGAAATGCAGGGGCGTAACCTGATTGAGCTGCATGCATAATTTTTAGTCTATATACAGGGATAAGAATGATTAAAACACAGGGCAAGTCTGTAATTCTCGCATGCTTCTTAATGTGTTGGAGTCATTCCGTCTGGAGTGCCGGCCCGCAAGAGCCGGCCTTTGACGATATGGAAATGGGCCATCAGACTTATGCGGAAATTCCGGTAGCCTCCATTCAAGAATTTGTACAAATCTATGGCATTGTCAAAGATAATTATATTGAAGACAAAAATGATGATGCCCTGTTCCAGCAAGCTATTCAGGGGCTGGTCAGTGGTCTGGACCGCTATTCACGTTATTTATCTCCCGAAGATTATCACCAGCTGCGCCAGTACACCGAAGGTGATTTAGCCAGTATCGATTTTGATCTGGAATTTAATTCCCAGCTCAAGCAATGGGTAGTACACGGTCTTAGGCCAGATGCAGATTCTGCCAAACAGGGCCTGCGTAATGGTGTCACCGTTTACAAGATTGATGATCAGGCCTTGAGCAGCCTGAACCGTGAACAGGTACGGCAATTGCTGAGCGGTGCAATTGGGTCTACCTTGAGCATCCAGCTATCGGCACAAAGTCCGGTCATCAGGCTGGTCCGGAATATCAAGGTAGATACAGAAATCAAATCCAGTTTGCATCATAATCAGGTGCTGGTCTTGCAAGTGAAGGTATTCCAGCAGGATACTGCGAATGAAATCCAGCGGATTATTGAAAGCTATCCGGCAAGCCGTCTAAAAGCCGTCCTGTTTGATCTGCGCAATAATCCAGGTGGCCTGCTTTCAGCCGCAGTAGAATCAGCAGACCTGTTTCTTAATCAAGGCATTATTGTCTCGACCAAAAGCCGTTCGGAAGGAAATCAGCAGTTTCAGGCCTTACCAAGCTTTGAATTTCAGAATCTGAAAGTTGGTATTCTGATTAATAACCGCTCTGCTTCTGCCGCAGAAGTTTTTACCGCAGCCCTAAAAGAACACGGCCGTGCCTGGGTGGTGGGTGAGAAAAGCTATGGCAAAGGGGTGGTACAAAAGCTGTTTCCACTCAGTAATGGTGCGGCCTTGCAAATGACCGTATCCCAATACTTCAGCCCGAGCGGCCGGATGATTGAAGGGCTAGGTATCCAGCCGCATCTGACTTATCCGCTTGGCCCAGAAGTACGTGAGGAGAGCTATCTGGATCATGTCGCAGACCTGCTGCTCCTGCAAAAATAATTAGTCCTCTTCCTCGATATCCAGTCCGAATTTTTTCAGGCGGTAACGCAGAGAGCGGAACGACATGCCCAGTTTTTTTGCAGCCAAGGTGCGGTTCCAGTGGGTCAGGTTCAGTGCATTCAGCAGAACTTCTTTTTCGATTTTCTCTAAATATAATTCCAGACCTTCTTCAGGCAGCTTTCTGGGAATAATAATCTGATCCGAAGAAGCAAGTTCAGCATGACTTGTCGACTCTTGCAGGACAGGCGCTGTATGTCGCAAAGGAGCGCTTTGCAGGTGTTGCAGATCAATCCTGTCTTCATCACTTAAGGTAATGGCCCGTTCGATAATATTGCGTAATTCACGCACATTCCCTGGATAGTACTGGCCCAGTAAAAACTCTTTGCTGCGCCCAGAAAGTGGTTTCACCGGAATATCCCATTCCTGGCAAATTTTCTGGATAAAGTGCTCAGCCAAAATCAGAATATCCTGTCCGCGTTCACGTAGTGGCGGCAAGACCAGATCCATGACATGAATCCGGAAATACAGGTCCTGACGGAATTTGCCTTGCTGTACCAGAGCATCCAGATCCTGATGGCTGGCGCTGATTACCCGAAAATCGACATCAATTTCAGTATCTGAACCTAAGGGGCGGATACGTTTTTCCTGAACGGCGCGTAGCAGTTTGACCTGCATGCTCAAAGGTAATTCGGCGATTTCATCCAGAAACAGACTGCCACCATGCGCAGACTGGATCAGTCCTTGCTTGTCCTGAGTGGCACCGGTAAAGCTGCCTTTTTTGTGTCCGAAAAGCTCACTTTCCATCAGTTCAGTTGGAATCGCACCACAGTTAATGGCGATAAAAGGCCCTTCACTGCGATTACTGAGGCGATGCACCAGATTTGCAATTACTTCCTTGCCGGTACCGGATTCTCCTGTAATAAAAACCGGCGCCTGAGAACGAGCAATTTTCTTTAAAGTGACACGTAGCTGCTGAATGGGCAGAGACTGGCCAATCAGCAGCTTATATTCTAGTGAATCATTGGCATTATATTGATCATACTCCACTGGTTTATTAAGTGCTTTTTGTAGTAACTGTTCCAGATGCTTCTGGTTGATCGGCTTGCTGACAAAGTCAAAAGCGCCTGCTTTGAGGGCGGCAATAGCGATTTCCATATTGCCGTAGGCGGTCAGTACAGCCACAGGCAGATCAGGGCAGCGCTGATGAATCCAGTGCAATAATTCCAGGCCATTGCCATCCGGTAGATTCAGGTCGGTCAGACAGGCATCATACTGGTGATCAGTAAGGCGCTGTTTAGCATCCTCCAGCCGGTGAGCAATATGTGTACGTATTCCCATGCGCATCAAGGACATCTGCATGAGGGTACAGAGATCCTCTTCGTCATCCACCAATAAGACCAGTGGTTGTTGTTCCACAATTTTCCCCTTTCAATATATTCACGGTATCATTCGTTGGCAGCTAATGCGAAAGCATGCGCCTTGTTCTTGTTGTATATAATTTAATTGTGCCTGATTTGCTTCACAAAAACTATGTGATAAATACAGTCCCAGTCCGGTACCGTTAATTGCGGTGCTATAAAAAGGCTTGAATAACTTCGCCTGATCCGGTACATCGACACCGGTGCCAAAGTCCCGGATATCAATCCATACTTTATGCTGATAAGGATGAATATTCAATTGAATATGGTCGGCATCGGCAGCATTGTGCCGGATGGCATTACGGATCAGGTTAATCAGAATCTGACGGAATTGGGCTTCATCAAACTGAATATAAAGAGACGTATCGCTATTCAACTGAATCTGATCAGCCACATCGGCTAAATCTTCCTGAATAAACAGTGGAATGAATTCATTCAGATGAATCATGACAGGATGCGTTTCCCTGTTTTTCACCATGCTCAAGGTGTCCTGAATAATCCGGTCAATCCGATTGGCCTGCCGGCTGATCATCTGGTTCAGGAGATGCTGCTGTTCTTTTTCTGAATCCTGATAGAGATCATTGGCCTGTACAATGGCAGCCAGAGGGTTCCGGATTTCATGCGCGATACTGGCCGAAAGTTGTCCCAGCGCAGCAAGCTTTAATTGTTGCACCTTTTGATTTAACTTTTGCGCATCCTGTAAAACCAGCAGGATCAAAGTCTGATGCGGAACGATCAGTTTTTGTACCTGTACATGAATGTTATAGCGACTTTGCTGGGACTCGAACTGAAACTGTTCCCCATTTTCCAGATTCTCAAAGTGAACCAACTCAAACAGGTCATATTGTGAATGATAGAGTGAAAATCGTTCTTGGCTATAGGCAGGCTCTATGCCGAGCAGATGACAGGCTGCCGGATTGCTCAGCACCACATGATAATTTTCATCCAGAACTAGATAACCGGTTTCAATCTGCTCCAGAATATAGCGGTTAATATTCTGTAACTGGTACAATTCAAGAGATTGGGAAAAACTCAGATTCTCCAGAATTTGAAAGCGGCGGACCGCAATCTGGCCACTGCCATAGACCACAAAAAACAGGAAAGCGAGTAATGCACTATTCCCGATATTGGTTAAGGAAGAAAAGGCAAAAATGCTGCCAATAAAATGCTGATAAATCACACTAATTACAGCAATAAGTGTGATAAATAAGGCCTTATGGGCATCCAGTAGCAGCGAAGCTGAAAAGATGGCAATGACAAACAATAGCCCGATATGCAGATTCGGGCCATTGGTGGCCAGGGTTAATAGGCTGAGTACACTAACATCAGTAAAAAAGATCAGAATAAACTGGGCTTGAATCCAGCGCCGGACAAATTTGAGCGTGAACAGCTGAACCGCGTTCACCGCCACCCAGATCCCCAGCGCATAATAATAGAGCTGTGGATACTGATAGTCGGCCGTCAGATTCGGATAGGTCAGCAGAAAAATCAGCAGCAGACCGGTACTGATAATCAGACGATAAGCACCATACCAGAGCCCCAGATGATATTGATTGAGCTGTGAATAGTGAGAAGGTTCCATATGGACCGACTTTTAAAACTAGGGCTTGATCAGGCCATAGCGCATGGCTAAGTGGGTCAGTTTGACATCACTGTCAATATTGAGCTTTTCAAAAATACGGTAACGGTAAGTATTGACAGTTTTAACGCTGACAAAGAGTTTATCGGCAATTTCCTGCGCGCTAATACAATTGACCACCATCATCGCCACCTGCATTTCCCGCTCAGAGAGCGCATCAAAAGGCGATTGCTGGGTATCTGACAGATATGAGCTGGCCAGCTGCTCGGCAATATCGGCACTGAAATATTTACCGCCCTGCATTACCTTGTTGATGGCACGAACCATTTCCAGTACAGGAGCACCTTTGGTGATGTAGCCTTTGGCCCCAGCTTTAAGTAACAGGGAAGGATAAGGTTCTTCTGCCAGACCACTGACTGCCAGTACTTTGGTGTCAGGTGCAGTTTGTAGCAAACGACGTGTGGTTTCTACCCCACCAATCCCGGGCATATTCACATCCAGCAGAACGACATTAGGATGATGTTGACGGACCAGCGTAATTGCTTCTTCACCTGATTCAGCTTGTCCAATAACCTGGACATCCGCATGGTCTTCCAGCATTCTGCAAATCCCAGTACGTACTAATTCATGATCGTCCACAACCAACACTGTGATCACCTAGTCTCTCCCTCTGTTAAAAAACTCATTTTTTTGTTACATAAAGCAAAATAAGCTTGCAATGAAACTACAAAATTAGCAATCCTATTTGCAAGATTAAATCTGAAACTTATCACATAGTGTCCAGAACAAAAAATGTTCTGCATTGTGTTCAAATGTAAGGCATATTAGAGGTAATACGCAAATCAATCTTACCTCTGGTTAGTTGAGTGAAGAAATAGTGAAGAAAATAAACAAGTCTTTGATGCAGGTATTGGGACTTTCTACGTTGCTCAGCATAAGTTCGATAAGCTTTGCTGAAATCATTATGCGTTCCGGTACGGCAGAGGGCGGAGCCAGTAGTATCAGCTGGTCTTCAGATGAAGTAAACCAGCTGCTGAATGACGACTTTAGTGTGGCTGCAGAAGAGCCTAGCCCGGCAGGCTCAGCCACCATCACCACTACCTTGCGTCAGGGGGGAAGTGTTCAGCCGGCTGTAAAAAGTCCTCGGATTCTGGATACCAATCATAATATTAGCCAGCCTAGCGTGAATGCGCGTGCGGCCTTGGTCATGGATGCTCAAACCGGGGAGGTGCTTTATAGTAAAAACACCAATACGGCTCTTCCAATTGCTTCGATTACCAAGCTGATGACTGCTGTGGTGATTTCAGATGCGCGTTTGAATATGTCTGAACAAATTACCTTGCAGCAAGCTGACTTTTCCTGTTCAGGCTGTAAAAGCTCCAGCTCGTCTTTAAGAGCAGGGGACAGCATGAACCGCGCCGAAGCTTTGCTATTTGCCTTGATGAAGTCAGAGAATCCGGCTGCGGCAGCCTTGGCACGTACCTATCCGGGTGGTCGTAGTGCATTTGTTGCGGCAATGAACAGCAAGGCCAAAGAACTGGGCATGTACTCAACCCGCTTTTTAGAATCCACCGGCTTGCATCCTGGAAATATTGCCTCTGCGCGTGACCTCGGCATTCTGGTGAATACCGCTTCACAATATGGACTGATCCGTCAGTTCTCGACTACACCAAGCTATGATTTCAATCTGGGTTATCGCGTCTTGAAGTCAAACAATACCAATGCGCTGGTGCGTAATGGTGGCTGGAATATCAATATTTCCAAAACCGGCTTCATTAATGAAGCGGGACGCTGTGTGGTGATGCATACCACTTTGAACAACCGTCCGGTTGCAGTGGTACTGTTGGGTGCAAACAGCTCCCAGGCACGTACCAATGATGCTACCCGTCTGATGACCTGGGTGAGCAGTTTACCAAAACGGATCTAAAGCTTGGCTATTTCTGAAGCTCGAACCTGTGATAAGTTAAACCTCAGATTAAACGGTCCAGCAATAAAAAACCCTGCCTGTGCAGGGTTTTCTTATTTATTTTGTCTAATTACATATTAGACAGAATCGAATCACGAACCTGGTCTAATGTAGCATCGATCGACAGCATCACCGCATCAGCACACTGCTTGATTGCGGTATCTGGGTCTTTCAGGCCATTACCAGTCACTGTGCAGACAATCACAGAACCTTCAGCAATTTTACCTGCCTTGATGTCACGGATTGCACCACCAATAGACGCAGCAGAAGCAGGCTCTACAAATACGCCTTCATACATAGAAAGTAAACGCTGTGCTTCAAGAATTTCTGCATCTTCCAGTTCGTCGAACCAGCCCTGAGAATCACGTACGACTGCTTTGGCATGGTTCCAGCTTTGTGGATTACCGATACGGATTGCTGTTGCAACCGTTTCAGGATCAGTAACAGGTGCACCACGCAGGAATGGAGCTGCGCCAGAAGCCTGGTAGCCCACCATAGTTGGCAAGCCTGCCGGTTTTGGACCTGTGAACTGATCCGTTTCAGCATCATAAATCACTTGCTCAAACTGATCTGCAGGCTGGTTGGCAACGGCTTCGGTATAACCCATCCAGTGCGCGGTAATATTACCCGCATTACCGACTGGCAGGCAGTGGTAGTCAGGTGCACGGCCCAGTTCATCGACAATTTCATAAGCAATCGTTTTCTGGCCCTGTAAACGGTATGGGTTAATCGAGTTAACGATGGTTACTGGGGCTTTATCGGCAATTTCTTTGACCAGACGCATACCGTCATCGAAGTTACCGCGGATTTGCATGGTAATCGCACCATACATCATGGCTTGCGCCATTTTACCCATGGCAATTTTGCCTTCCGGGATTAATACAAAGGCTTTCATGCCAGCACGGGCTGCATAAGCAGCAGCGGCAGCAGAGGTATTCCCCGTAGAAGCACAAATAATGGCTTTTGAACCTTCTTCAGCAGCTTTTGTGACTGCCATGGTCATACCACGGTCTTTAAATGAACCAGTCGGGTTTAAGCCCTCGTACTTCACATAAATTTCAACATTTTTGCCAATAATGCGTGGAATATTCTCAAGCTTAATCAGTGGCGTATTACCTTCACCCAAAGAAATGGCTTTAGTAGTTGCAGACACTGGTAAGCGGTCGCGATAGCGGTCAACTAAACCAGTATAACGATTGGCATTCGACATGATGATGTTCCAATTGTGTGTAGAGCTTGGCGAGAGGAGAGGCTCCTCCCAACCCGATTAGTTATCCAACGATTCTAAACGAATTCGTACGATTTCGCCATGAATAGCAGGAAGCGCTTGAATTTGTTTTAAGGCGTCATCCATTTTTGCTTCTTTGACTGGATCAGTCAGGATCACGATTGGAATCAGGTCTTTTAAGCGTGACTGTTGCAAGATGGCATCAATACTGATTCCAGCACGACTTAAAATCGTGGTGACATCAGCCAGTACACCCATCTGGTCTTCGGCATTGATCCGGATGTAATAGCCAGTGGTCATTTCTTCACGGCTTAAAATCGGCAGATCGGTCAGATTTTCAAAAGCCAGTTGCGGAATGGTACCCGCACCATCTTCGGTATAGGAAATATCCCGTACAATATCAACAACGTCTGCGATCACCGCAGATGCAGTTGGGCCTGCGCCCGCACCAGCACCATAATAGAGCGTTGGGCCTACTGCATTGGCATGTACCAGTACCGCATTCTTCACGCCATTGACATTGGCCAGCAGTTCTTCTTTTGGAATCAGGGTTGGATGCACACGCAGCTCAACCCCGGCTTCTGTACGACGTGCAATCCCGAGGTGTTTGATACGAAAGCCCAGGTCTTCAGCATACTTGACGTCTTGCGCCGTGATTTTGCTGATTCCTTCAGTAAAAACCTTGTCAAACTGGAGCGGAATACCAAATGCACATGAAGCAAGAATTGTCAGTTTATGTGCCGCATCAATCCCTTCTACGTCAAAGGTCGGATCAGCTTCAGCATAACCGAGTTCTTGCGCTTCTTTAAGTACGTCAGCAAAGGCACGACCTTTTTCCCGCATTTCACTTAAAATGAAGTTGCCTGTCCCGTTAATAATACCTGCTAACCAGTCAATTTTATTGGCTGCCAGACCTTCACGAATCACTTTGATAATCGGAATGCCACCAGCAACCGCAGCTTCATAGGCAATTTGTACGGCATTGTCTTCAGCTGCTTTAAAGAGTTCATTCCCATGTTCAGCCAAGAGGGCTTTGTTGGCTGTGACAATATGCTTGCCATGTTTCATGGCTTCCATGATGACTTCATAGGCAGGGTGGATACCGCCCATGACCTCAACTACCACATCGACATCAGGTTGACGGACAATGTCCAGCAAATCAGCACTCTGCTTGACTGATTCAGGCAAGTCCAGGTCAGTACGTGGGCGACGCGTACCGACATGGGTAATTTGAATTTCACGACCGGTGCGACGTTTAATCTCAGCAGCATTTTCTTTTAATAGTTTAAGGGCACCACCACCCACAGTACCAAGACCGAGGATTGCCAGACGAACTGGTTTCACGTCACACTCCAAATATAAACAGTTTTTACGACTCTAGATCATAGCTAAAAAAAACGCCTGACTCTAGGGTCATTCCAGAATATCTTTATCTATAAAATAAAGTAAAATAACTCATGATAATTAGTTATTTAAGCCGCTTTAATAACTCGGATGTACTCATATAGCCCCCGAGATAAACCCCTTCAGCACTGTATACGCCCGGTGTACCATTGACGCCCATATTCAGACCCATTTGATATTGGTCTTTCACAGGGTTCTGACAGGATGCCGATGGAATCTGTCCGCCTGCAATGGCTTGATCAAAAGCGGCATGACGGTCTTTGCTACACCAGATGGCTTCCATGGCAGGCATATGCTGCTCTCCACGTGGCCAGGCAATATAACGCACCTCAATGCCTTTGCTGTTCATTTCATCCATCTGCTCATGGAATTTATGACAATACGGGCAGCTGACATCGGTAAATACATAAATCACGTGCTTGGTTTTGGTCTTGGCAGGATAGACCAGCAGATCTTTGGTTTCCAGTTCGGCCAAGATTTTTTGATTGACGCCGGCTTGCAGGTTTTCACTGACATTGTAGAGCTGCTTGCTTCCAAGACGGATGACATCGCCCTGAATCAGGTATTTGCCGTCATTTGTTACATATACTGGTGCCATCCCTTCTAGACTGACCCAGGACAGGTTAGGAACTTCAGTGGCTTTAATATCTGTGATCTTGGCACTGATACCTGCGGTTTTAAAATGCTTTTCAAGCGTTGAAAGCAGACGCTGCTGTGCATTACGCTCACTCAGGGTAGAGGCTTCGCCCGTCGCTGGTGCACTTGCGGTCAGATTGTCCTGCTTTTTTTGTTCATTGTCGGAATTGGAACATGCACTGAGTCCTAAACCGCTAGCAAGTACACATACGATAAAAAGTTTGGTACGGGCAAATGTCATAAATAACCCTTTTTTTTCTTGGTCTAAAAACAGAGCAGTAGCATAACAAAAAAAGACCAGAACACGTCAAACTTCTTGGTTTTTCTGTTTACAGCTGTGTCTAGGCCCGTGGATGGTGAGTGGCATGTAATTGCTGCATGCGGATCTGCGCGACATGAGTATAAATCTGGGTGGTCGACAAGTCGCTATGCCCCAGCAGCATTTGCACCACTCGCAAGTCTGCACCATGATTGAGTAAATGGGTGGCAAAGGCATGGCGCAACGTATGCGGCGATAGCTCAGCCTGAATTCCGGCCTGCAAAGCATAGCGCTTAATTGCATACCAGAAGTTTTGCCGGCTCATGATCCCGCCATGCTGGGTCAGAAACAGGTAATCGGTAGCCGTCTTATAGAGTTGCGGACGGGCATCTTGCAGATAGGTCTCGACCCATTCACAGGCCACTTGTCCCATCGGCACTAGACGCTCTTTATTGCCTTTGCCGACAATACGTAAATAGCCCTGTTTCAGGTTAATCAGCTCGAGACGCAGGTTAATCAGTTCGGTGACCCGTAAACCGCAAGCATACAAAACCTCAAACATGGCCCGATCGCGCAGACCTAAAGCAGTATTGGTATCGGGTGCATGAATTAAGGCTTCAACATCGGCTTCGGATAGATCTTGGGGCAAGGCTCGACCTAATTTAGGGGTTTTATGGCCAGCAACCGGATTATCATTTCTGAGTTTCTGTTCACGTAGAAATTTATAAAAAGAACGCAAGGCAGATAAGCAGCGCGCAATCGAACGCGGACTTTTTTGCTGTTTGGTAAGTGCCACCAGAACCTCGGAAATATCGTCATGTGTCCATTCTGGTAAAGGTTTGGCGAGACAGTCGGCACACTGTAGCAGATCGGACAGATAGGCATTACGCGTATGTGGACTGACGGTCTGCGCAATCAGATAATCCCGGAAACCTTGTAAAAAGCTATATTGATCAGGAATCTGCACAGGGGTAGGAATACGGGGTTTTTTATTCAGCATGATGGCGAGGGTCGTAGTTTAAACTTTGATAATTCTGACGCTTATGCTGCACTGTAGTTTAATTTTACTGGTGTGTCGATGTCATCGCATAATAAATCGAAAAGTAATGAATCTTATTTGTTAATTATTCTCATTTGTTTGTATACTGTGCGAAAGGGTTTAGGAATTTTCACGGTGCGTTTGTCAGACTTAAAAGCAAAACAGACCGCCATCATTCGAAAAGTCAATCGAACGATGGACAGTCAGCAAGCCTCTCATGATGTGGTTGCAAACCGCTTGGAGACTTTGGGCTTTATACCGGGCACACAGGTTCAAGTGATTACCAAAGGTATTTTCGGAGGAGACCCGATCCTGATTCAGGTCGGCTTTACACGTTTTGCTTTACGTAAATCGGAAGCAGCTAAAATTGAAATTGAACAGGGAGTTTCAGCATGAGTGATACTTTGCGTGTTGCGCTTGTTGGAAATCCGAACTGTGGTAAAACTTCATTATTCAATCACTTAACTGGATCACGTCAAAAAGTCGGCAACTATGCCGGGGTAACAGTTGAGCGTAAGGTTGGAAATTTTCAGCTAGCTTCAGGTCAGGCGGTACGTGTCTTAGATTTACCTGGTACCTATAGTCTGGATGCCACCAGTCCGGATGAAGAAATTACCCGCAACGTGGTACAGGGAAAAATTGCTGAAGAAGCGCATCAAGATGCCTTTTTATGTGTGGTAGATGCAACTAACCTGAAACTGCATCTGGGACTGGTTCTGGAAATGATCGCGCTTGGCCGGCCAATGTTGGTCGTGCTGAACATGATGGATGAAGCACGCCGTCGTGGGATGCAGATCAATACCCAGAAATTGTCTGAACGTCTGGGGGTGCCGGTGGTTGAAACGGTTGCCGTACGTAATTCAGGAATTGAAAACCTGAAAAATGTGCTGGAGCAGGGCAAGTTTTCCGCACCCCAGACGGAACTAAGTGGTTTAAGTGGTGAGAGCCATCAACAGGTTGCGACCATTTTGAAAGATGTGGTCAACTATGTGGATCAGGAAGATAAGCGCACCGACTTTCTGGACAGGATTTTCCTGCATCCAGTTCTGGGCCTGCTCAGCCTGGCCCTCATGATGTTTGTGGTGTTTCAGGCGGTTTTTGCCTGGGCTGCACCTTTCATGGATGGAATTGAAGCATTCTTCGGCTGGCTGGGCGAATTTCTGGGCGCCTATATTGCTCATCCGCTACTGAATAGCCTGGTGGTGGATGGGATTATTGCGGGTGCCGGTGGGGTCATCGTGTTCCTGCCACAGATTCTGATTCTGTTTTTCTTTATTTTGGTGCTGGAAGAATCCGGGTATCTGCCACGCGCAGCTTTTCTGCTGGATAAACTCATGTTTAAAGCCGGTCTTTCGGGCCGTGCTTTTATTCCCTTGTTATCTAGCTTTGCCTGTGCCGTCCCGGGGATTATGGCTTCACGCACCATTAGTGATCCGCGTGACCGTCTCACCACCATCTTTGTTGCACCATTGATGACCTGTTCGGCACGTTTGCCGGTATATGCACTGCTGATTGCGGCTTTTATTCCTGAACAAACGGTAGGGGGCTTTATGAACCTGCAAGGGCTGGTGTTATTTGCCCTGTATATGGCGGGGATTCTGAGCGCACTGGCGGTATCCTTTGTACTGAAATTTTTCTATAAAGATAAATCTCAGCACATGCTGTTGATGGAGCTGCCCAGCTACCGTTTTCCTGACCTGAAAAACGTCTGGATCGGTTTAGTAGACCGCGGCAAAATCTTCTTGAAACGCGTGGGCGGTATCATCTTTGCGCTGTCCGTGGTGCTCTGGTTCCTGTGTACTTTCCCGCAACCCCCAGCAGATGCAACCCTACCTGCGATTGATTATTCCTTTGCCGGAATGCTGGGGCATGTGCTGCAACCGATTTTTGCGCCACTGGGCTTTAACTGGCAGATCTGTATTGCCCTGATTCCGGCCATGGCAGCGCGTGAAGTTGTCGTTGCCGCCCTGGGGACAGTCTATGCCTTGTCGGCAGTGGATGAAGATGCGATGTCTGAGGGACTGGCCTCGCTGATCAGTAGCGGTGGAGACTTGGGCTGGTCATTGGCAACCGGCTTATCCTTACTGGTCTGGTTTATCTATGCACCACACTGTCTGGCTACCCTGGCGACCGTTAAACGTGAAACCGGTTCATGGAAAACAGTCAGTATCATGACTATTTACCTGTTTGGTCTGGCATATTTCATGTCATTCCTGACCTACCAAATCGCTTCACATTATTTTGGCTAAATCGGATCGGGTACATGCTCGAAATGCTTGAGCTTATGATGGGAAGGGGAGACTGAAATGATTGAGATTTTAATTGTAGCGGTACTGGTGCTTTGGAGCACGCTGGTGGTGTTTAAGAAAGTATTTCCGAATACGTCGCGCTCGTTCTTTCAGAAACTGTCGGATGCCTGTGCAGCCAAAGGCTGGGAACGTCTGGCCAAGTGGCTGCAACCTGCAATGGCCAGTGGTTGTGGCAACTGTGCCTGCCCAGTATCTGAACAAGCTAAGCACAACAAGCCTGATGCCCAGGCGGTCAAATGGAAATAAAGCCGCTATTGTTGTAGATTTCAAAAAACCGTCATGCGCATGACGGTTTTTTTACGCACTGACACAAAAAATACCGTAGAAAGTCAAAACAGAAAAAGCATTCAAAACAGCAAAGTGCTACCATTTCGTCAGTTTTAAAATAGACCAGAAAATGGGGCAAAAATGTTAATACAACGTGGTGGACTTAAAGTCGTTGCAGGACTCGGAATTTCAGGTGTTGCAGCCGTCAACTTCTTACATGGCCAAGGCTACCGCGTTGCAGTAACAGACTCGAGAACGACTCCGCCTGGGCATGACCAGATTCCGGCTGAGGTACAGACCAGCTTTGGTCATTTTGACCAGGAGCTTTTACTGTCGGCTGAAGAAATCATTATCAGTCCGGGACTTGATCCAAAACTTGCGGAAATCCAGGCTGCAATTGCACAGGGCATCCCGGTGGTGAGTGAAATCCAGATTTTACGCCGTGCAACTAACAAGCCTATAGTAGCAATTACCGGCTCCAATGCAAAAAGTACCGTTACCACGCTGATTGGCCTCATGGCAGTCGATGCCGGTAAAAAGGTGGCCGTGGGAGGCAATCTTGGCCGTCCGGCATTGGACCTGATCCAAGATGACCCTGAACTGTATATCCTTGAATTGTCAAGCTTCCAGCTTGAAACCACCTCCAATTTAAATGCTGAAGTGGCGGTGGTTTTAAATATGAGTGAAGACCATCTGGACCGTCATGGTGACATGATGGGCTATCACGCCGCCAAGCACCGTATTTTTCAGGGGGCAAAAAAAGTGGTGTTTAACCGCGATGATGCTCTGACGCGTCCGCTGGTTCCGGATACCACCCCCATGCAAAGTTTTGGCCTGAATGCACCTGATATGAATCAGTACGGTATTCTCAAAGAAACAGATGGCACCATCTGGCTGGCGCGTGGCCGTGAACGTTTGCTGAAAAGCTCCCAGATGTATCTGCAGGGAACACATAACATTGCCAATGCCTTGGCGTGTCTGGTTTTGGGAGAGGCGATCGGTCTGTCGCTGGAGAGCATGCTTGAAACGCTTAAAACCTTTAAAGGCTTAGAGCATCGCTGTGAGTTCGTCAAAGAAGTGCATGGGGTACGTTATTATAATGACTCTAAAGGCACCAATATTGGCGCCACGCAGGCTGCCCTAGACGGACTGGGGGCGGCGATTGAAGTTCAGGGCGGTAAAGTAGCCATCATTTTAGGGGGGCAAGGCAAAGGACAGGACTTTAAAGCCTTGCGAGATTCCTTATCCCAATATGCCAAGGTTGCGGTGCTAATTGGGGAAGATCGTCCTCTGATTGAAGAGGCGATTGCCGGCACCACTGAGCTGCTACATGCTGATAATTTGCAGCAGGCGGTTGAAATCTGTCAAAAGCACACTCAGGCTCATGATGTCGTGTTATTGTCTCCTGCATGTGCAAGCTTTGACATGTTCTCGGGCTATCCGGAGCGTGGTCGCAAATTTGTAACCTATGTGAATGAACTCAATTAATAATAATAAGGATTGGTGCTATGGCTGAGTTTGCTCAGACTACGATCAATAAATTAAACCGCTTATATGATCAGTGGGTGCCAAAACTGCCGGTAGATGTCAATGCACGGAATGTGCTGATTTTCTCGGTGCTGGCCTTGCTGTGTATTGGCTCGATCATGGTGGCCTCCGCCTCGATGCCGTATGCCGAGCGTATTCATGAAAATGCCTTTCATTATGTAATCCGGCACGGGATTTCGATTGTTGCTGCGCTTGTGGCTGCCTATCTGGCTTATAAAGTCCCGCTGAAGATGTGGTTTAACAATACCTTCTTCTTGTGGATAGTCACTATTGTGCTGCTGGTCGCGGTACTTTTTATCGGGACTGAAGTCAATGGTTCCAAACGCTGGATCAGGCTGGCCGGCTTTACCTTGCAGGCCTCTGAAGTTGCCAAGGTCATGATGGCCATTTTTACAGCCGACTATGTGGTACGTCGTGCAGAAGAAGTCCGAAATAATATTAAAGGGCTGATTCGCTTAAGTGCCATCATGGGGGCCACGGTTGGTCTAATTATTCTGGAACCCGATCTTGGGGCAACGGTGGTGATTACCCTGACTATGCTGGGTGTCTTCTTTCTGGCGGGTGCGCCCTGGATTCAGTTTGGGGTGGCATTGATGACCTTGTTGGGGGTATTTGCCGTTGCAATTGCATGGGAGCCGTATCGTTTACAGCGTTTGCTGTCTTTCTCCAACCCTTGGGAAGATCCGCTCGGCACAGGTTATCAGCTGTCGAATGCCCTGATGGCATTTGGTCGCGGCGAATGGTCAGGCGTCGGCCTGGGTCATAGTATCCAGAAAATGTCGTATCTGCCTGAAGCACATACCGACTTTATGCTGGCAATTCTGGGTGAGGAATTTGGTTTTCTGGGCATTGCCACCATTCTGCTTTTATCCTTTACCATGCTGGTCTGTTGCATCCGGATCGGGCATCGTGCCTTGCAGCATCAGTATTTGCGTGCCGGTTATCTCGCCTATGGCATCAGTATTATTTTCCTGCTGCAAATTCTGGTCAATGCCGGGATGAATATGGGGCTGTTACCGACCAAAGGCTTGACCCTGCCATTTATCAGTTATGGTGGTTCATCTTTGATTATCTGTGCAGTGATGATTAGCTTGATTTTGAAAATTGACGCTACTACCCAGCAAGTCAATCCAAGCCGCGAAGAATCAAGCTTCTAGACTGGACTGACGCTGTGGATCAGGCTGGGCATGGTCAAGTACTGTGCTCGGCATGACCGTACCGCAATTCAAACAGCGTACAAAAGCACTTTTCGCTTTGGACAGCGGAATTAGGGGAATAAAAAACAGAGAAAAATAATTGCGCTGCTGCTTTAGTTCATAGGCTGAGCGCGTGCGGCAGACCGGGCAGAGAAACTGGTTTTTCTCAATTACCTTGGTTTTCGGTCCTATCCCAAAAATAAAAAACATCCTGATCTTCCTCTTTGAGCTTTGTTCTTGTTGTTAGCTTAAGTCAAACCTGATTTTTATACATAGTGACCTTGTAGCTGTGTTGTATGAGGAATTCGTGCAATATCCCACTGGGCCACGGCCTGCTCCAGCATACGTGCAGGGCGGTCCATGTCAACCGGCAGCTGACCCAAGGCTTGAAGTGCCTGTTTCAAGAGCAGGGGAGCCTGGTGGAGATTCAGTGCTTGTGCCAGATTTTGCTTGGACAGTTTCTGCCCCTGATCATTCATGGCTAAAGGCAGATGCAGATAGCTCAAGCGCGGATAGCCGAGTAACTGCCCCAGATAAATCTGGCGTTCGGTGTTGTCTAACAGATCAGCACCACGCACCACATGGGTCATGCCTTGCAAATAATCGTCTACCACCACAGCCAGTTGATAGTTGATAATCCCATCACGGCGTTTCAGGACAAAGTCCCCGAGGTCCTTTTTTAGTTCTGAACAGTGCCGGCCTTGTAGGCGGTCGTCAAAGCAGATGGTGACATCTTCAACCTTGAGGCGGATTGCCTGATGCTCAAAGGCCAGGTTTAAATGACGACAGGTATCCTGATAGATATGGTTGGAGCCGAGCATTTTACGGGTGCATTGGCAGGCATAAACCTGTCCTTGCTGACGGAGCTGCTGAATGACTTTTTCATAAAGCTCTAGACGATCTTTCTGAAAAATGATGGCGCTATCTGGCTCAAATTCAAAAGCGTCCAGCGCGCGCAGGATATGCGCTTCACTGCCCGGATAAATACGCGGGATGTCGGTATCTTCAATCCGCACCAGCCAGCGGCCCTGATGGGCTTTGGCATCACAATAGCTGGCCACCGCTGTAATAAGGGAGCCAAAATGCAAAGGGCCGGTTGGCGATGGCGCGAACCGGCCCACATAAGCCATCCTGTTATCCCCCCCCTTGATTAAGGGAGGGGTTAGGGGAGGATTATTTGAGAACATCATTAACCGTTGTTTTGCTTCTCTTTGATTTCTGCCAGAGTTTTGCAGTCAATACATAAAGTTGCAGTTGGACGGGCTTCCAGACGGCGTAAACCGATTTCGATACCGCAAGTTTCGCAGAAACCGTAGTCATCGTTCTGGATCGCTTCAATCGACTGTTCGATTTTGCGGATCAGCTTACGCTCGCGGTCACGGGTACGCAGCTCGATTGCAAACTCTTCTTCTTGCGTTGCGCGGTCATTCACATCAGGAAGGGCCGTATTTTCATCCTGCATGGTATTTAAAGTACGGTCAACTTCTGACATCAGCTCAGCTTTCCATGCCATCAAAATTTGACGGAAGTGTCCAAGCTGGCCTTCAGACATATATTCTTCATTTTTTTTAGGTTGATAAGGTTCAATACCAAATAAGCTAGCAGTAGAACCACCCTCAGTCGTTTTCGGCTTAGATTTACGTACTCGCTTGGTAGCTTTCCCTTCTACAAGATCGGTTTGTTGGTCTAAGACTTGATTTTGGTTGTCATTCGCCATTTAGGGCATTCCTCATCATATGCGTATATACGTACGCAAAAAATATGGTGATATGCAATTTTTTATCCACCCTGAAGAAGGATTATCCTTCTATGGGGGTCGTCATCATATAGACTTTTTATACGCTTTAATAGTCTTTGATGTATGGATTATAACTATCACACTTCCTTCGGTTGCATTAAGGTAAAGCAAAAAAATTAAATTGGAAAGTTAATAACCTGAAATTTCAGTATTAATATTTTGCTCACTGAAGGCAATCCGCTGCACATGGGTCTCAAACCCGCCATTCTGGTACAAATGTACTACCCGATAGCCCGGTGCGGCCTGATCTAGCGCAAAATTTTCACTTCTGGGTTTGAACTGCACACTGGTGGAGGGCGCCGATAAAAAAGTTACGCCTTGCCACGCATGACAGGAGTCCTGATGCACATGGCCAAACAGTACCAGTTTGACATTTTGATGGCGGGCAATCACCTGTTTCAGACTATCTGCATTTTTCAGACGGTGCTGGTCTATCCAGCGCGATTGCATGGCAAAAGGATGATGATGACAGGCAATTACAATATGTTGCGTCCGATGCTCGGTTAGAAGTTGATCCAGCAGATCCAGCTGAGCCTGCTCAATCCAGCCATCCACCTGATCTGCCACGGCACTGTTTAATAGGATCAGGGACCATGTTCCCAGACGAATGGCATGGGCTTCATCTGTATTACGGTAAAATGGAAAATAGCGGGCATCATCGTGATTGCCCGGAATCTGGTAATACGGCACATTCAGGGCCTGAATCGACTGAAGATAGCGGGCATAGGTGTCTGCGACCGGCACCTGAGCCAAGTCACCGGTATGAATCAAGGCATCCATTTGTGGAAAATGGGTTTGGATATGTTGCATGACCTGCTGGAAGCTGTACTCCGGATTAATCTGGGCAAAGCTCAGGTCTGGCTGGTCCATTAAATGGGTGTCGGTAATCTGGATCAGGGTCCAGTCTTGTGCACTTTCACTCTCAAATTGGGCTAGATTTTTCATGTCTGCCCCCTTAAATATATCTGGGCAGTATGGATATGCATTTGCAGCCATTGTAAGGCCATAATGACTGGGGCATTTTTTAAGCGGCCATTGCTGAGCAATTCGGCAAGATCTGTATAGTCCAGAATGTGCAGCTGGATATTTTCTCCTTCATCCGGCATACCGAAAATACCGCCCTTTTCAGGCAGTACACTTTCAGCTACATATAAGTGAAACAGCTCAGAACAGGCCCCGGCAGAAGGATAGAAGCTAAAAATATGTTGTAAATGCTCAATACTAGAGCCTGATTCTTCCAGTGCTTCACGGTGAATACACTGTTCCGGCGCTTCATCACCATCGAGTACGCCGGCAATGATTTCCAGTTGCCAGGGTGAATCGGCATCATCCAGCCCACCAATACGAAACTGTTCGATCAGGGCAAATTTTTGTTGCTGGTCGTTATAAATCAGGACGCCGGCGGCTTCTGGGCGATGAATCAGCTCACGCTGCAAAACTGGTGTCTGGGCTGCTTGATGAAAAAGGCGATGGCGCAGGCTGACTTTTTCAACCTGAATAAATCCCCGATATAAAAATTCCCGCGCTTCTATACTAAAGTCGTTTTTATTGTAAGAAGCCTGTTTAATAATATTCATAAGCTCAGAAAAGATGAAATACTTACGTTTTCATCCTATCTGAGATTTTTATGAAGACAACTGTTTTTTTTGAAGTTTATAGCTTGTGGTATAGTTTTTGACCAGTGCTATGGAACTCATTTTTCATCTGGGTCAGTCCAGACTCAATCTCTGCTTGGCCAGCTGCTTGCTGACTGGCATAGTCACGAACATTCTGGGTGATTTTCATTGAACAGAACTTTGGACCACACATTGAGCAGAAATGCGCTGATTTATGCGCCTGTTTGGGCATGGTTTCATCATGCATACTGCGCGCGGTATCCGGATCCAGACTCAGGTTAAACTGATCTTCCCAACGGAATTCAAAACGTGCCTTGGACAAGGCATTATCGCGGGCTTGAGCACCTGGATGACCTTTGGCCAGATCGGCTGCATGCGCTGCAATTTTGTAGGTAATAATGCCATCTTTGACATCTTTCTTGTTCGGCAGGCCCAAATGCTCTTTGGGGGTCACATAGCACAGCATCGCCGTACCGTACCAGCCAATCATGGCCGCGCCAATTGCTGAGGTAATATGGTCATAGCCTGGTGCAATATCGGTGGTTAAAGGCCCTAAGGTATAAAAAGGCGCTTCTTTACAGACTTCGAGCTGCAGGTCCATATTCTCCTTGATCATATGCATAGGAACATGGCCCGGGCCTTCAATCATGACCTGTACATCATGTTTCCAGGCACGGTGAGTCAGCTCTCCCAAGGTTCTCAGCTCGGCAAATTGAGCTTCGTCATTGGCATCTTGAATACAACCAGGGCGCAGGCCATCTCCCAGACTAAAGGAGACATCATAGGCCTTCATGATTTCACAGATCTCATCGAAATGGGTATAGAGGAAGTTTTCCTGATGATGGGCCAGACACCACTGCGCCATGATTGAACCACCGCGAGATACGATACCGGTTAAGCGATTTGCCGTCAGCGGTACATATCTCAAAAGCACGCCAGCATGAATGGTGAAATAGTCCACACCCTGTTCGGCCTGTTCAATCAGGGTATCTTTAAAGATCTCCCAAGTCAGGTCTTCAGCCACGCCGTTGACTTTTTCCAGTGCCTGATAGATTGGTACGGTTCCGATCGGCACTGGAGAGTTACGGATAATCCATTCACGGGTTTCATGGATATTCTGTCCGGTGGACAGGTCCATAATCGTATCTGCCCCCCAGCGTGTCGCCCAGGTCATTTTCGAGACTTCTTCTTCAATACTCGAACCGAGTGCAGAGTTGCCGATATTGGCATTGATTTTCACCAAAAAATTACGTCCGATAATCATCGGCTCGAGTTCCGGGTGATTAATATTGGCTGGAATGATTGCACGGCCTTCCGCCACTTCTTGACGGACAAACTCCGGAGTAATTTCGGTGAGATTTTTTGCTCCAAAGTTTTGTCCCGGATGCTGGCGCATATCCACGCCTTCAAGCTGACGCAGATTTTCCCGAATCGCGATATATTCCATTTCCGGCGTAATGATGCCCTGTTTGGCATAATGCATCTGGGTCACGTTCTGGCCAGCTTTGGCACGGCGCGGTTTTTGAATATGGGCAAAACGGATTTCGGCCGTGCGGATGTCACGCAAACTCTGGCGGCCAAATTCAGAACTGAGCTGATCCAGCACTTCTGTATCATTACGCTGCTTGATCCATGGTTCACGTACATTTGGCAAGCCTTTATTCAGATCAATCGCCACATTGGGATCTGTGTAAACACCCGAGGTGTCATACACCATCAAAGGGGGATTGCTTTCATTGCCGGTACGGGTTGGGGTTTCACTTAAAGAGATTTCCCGCATGGGAACTTGAATATCGGGACGTGAACCTTGTAAATAGACTTTACGTGATGCTGGCAGAATACGGGTCAGGTCGCGAGCTTCCTGTTCATGCTGGCTTAGGGGAGTTTCAGAAGAAAGATTCGTTAACTGGTTCATTGTCATGATCCTTATGAATGACATCAACGAATCAAGCACGACCAAAAACGTGGGCGGTATTATCCTGTGCAGGATAAAAAAGGCTGGGGTTTTTAGATGGCTTGATTCCTACGCAGGTTTTAACCTGATCAGGTTCAACGGTACTCATGTTCACTGCCAGTCGAGGATTGGCATTACATGATCTCAGCGAGGGACTACTCGCGCTCCGTCAAGCGAAGCTTAATCTTAGCGCAGTTGGCGTCTAAAAAGTAGCTTTAAATCAATGGCTGCAAGTTTGAACAACAGAAGCTATTTTTATGTAACCGACTCTAAAGACAAATGGCATCTCGAAAGCAGTTTTTTTCATAATTCTGTGAGGGCGGGCTGATCTGGGCATAATATAAAATCTGTTCGGCCTCGGAGCGGTTACGATAGTTTTCCGGCAGCGCCTGCTGACGCTGTTCAGCACTCATGTCTAAAAACTCCAGAAATAATCGTGCCTGCGTAGACAGCGTCGATTTCTGACCGCGTGACAAGCCGATAATGGTTTCCAGATGACTGGTATCCACGCTATAACGGTCCCGATAATCTGCAGACACTGGAGAGGCTTCAGTGCCGCGGAACAAGAAGTAGGTATATTGTTTGAGGAGGTATTTCGCGTCCTGTGTATAGCTGCTCTGCGGGTAGGTCTGGAGATAGTCTTCCCAGAACAGGCCACGTGCGGCAATATCTGCTGCCTCAATCTGGAGCCGGTTGTTGATCAGGACCGGTTCGGCATTCTGTTCTGCCAGATTCTCAATAAAGGTTTTTTCAGGCGCCGGTAAATAAGGGGCAAAAATACGCGCCAGATATTCCGGACTGCGGCGATAATGCAGCTGACCATCTCCAAGATCCAGCAATTCTACATAGGCTTGCCCTTTATGTTTTAACAGGTACTGGTCACGCGAGGTCAGCTGTTCAAAATGACTCTGCTGAATGGTTGGATGTTGAGCCATTTCCAGGGAATATTGCTCAAAGGCGCGTTGCTGGAATTCGGTACGTTCAACATTTAAAAAGCGCTGATACATCTCGGTTGAATGTTGCATCAGGTGTTTCTGCTCGGTCAGCTCCATCAGTGGCAGACACACTTTCAGGTCCTGATTAATCTGCTCCAGCGCAAAGGTAGTGCGCTGATCATTAATCTGGGCCATATTTTTTTCAATATTCTGGCACATGAGCGTAAAATCATGTTCCGGACTCAGCGTGGCTTTAAGCTCCGCCTGTTCAATTTCAAGCTGCGGTTCTGAAGGCTGCTGACATGCTCCTACGAACAGCAAACTGCTCAAAACTAAACCATATTTGAATATTGACTGGAATCGCGTTAACACTATGTTTACGTACTCTTTGCGGTGAAAATCAGAAATGACTGCTTTAGCGGGAATTCTATTGTATAGATCAAATTAAAATACTATGTTTAGTATTGTGAACGGCTTTGTTAAGCGGATGTGAAGGATTCTGAAAGTTGAAGGAATCTTGAATAAAATCGTCGTTCTATATTAAAAACTTAATAAAAGTTATACGTAATCATTCAAAAGAAATCTTTAGTATTCTGGGGAACAGAAAGGCCTGGAATTGGATAATTTTAAGGGCGGTTAGGGGTAAAGACGAATAAAATGAAATTAAAACTCATTGTGAGTGCCTGTTTATGCTGTGCAAGTTTCGAGCTGTGGGCACTGGATTTACTTGATGCCTATCAGCGCGCCCAGCACAATGATCCCAACTGGCAGGCCAATGTCTTGCAGTATCAGGCCGATCAGCTGAATCTCGGAATTGCCAGCGGGAATTTACTGCCGACTGTCACGCTTTCAGGCAATCTCAGCCGTAAAAACCAGTCTGTTAATCACTCGCAGATTGAGGGGCTTCCCGCTAATTTTGGCGAGTTACAGGGGGCTAGTACCACCAGCCGCCAGATTGCAGTTACTGCACGGCAGCCTTTATTTCGCTGGGATGCCTGGCAGGGCTATAAGCAGGTCAAAACCTCGGTAGAGCTGAGTGAAGTCAATTTACGCCTGCAAAAACAGCAGCATATTTTACAGGTCGCTGAAGCCTATTTTAATGTCCTGCGCCAACAATCCCTGACCATGGCCTATTTGCAGGAAGAACAGGCTCTGTTAGAACAGTTGGGCATCATGACGGCCAAGCTCAAAGAGGGGCTGGTGGCCCGCAGTGATGTCAGTGAAGCCAATGCCCAATATCAGAGTGCCCAGGCCAACCGGATTTCAACCCAGGTACAGCTGGTGCTGGCTCAGGAACAGCTGGCTCAACTGATTGGGCCTTATCGCGAGAATCTGGCTGTGTTGAGGGAAGATTTCCAGTTCCAGAAGCCCATTCCGGAGAGCATTGATGCCTGGGTTGATCTGGCTCAGCACCAGAACCTGGGAATTCTGCAAGCGCGTCTGCAAAAACGTTATTCTGAAGATGCCAAGCGGGTAGAACAGGCAGCGCTTTATCCGCAAGTCGAGGCGGTGGGAACTTATGGCTATTTAAAACAAACCCCTGAAACTGTTCTGTCGAGCAATGGCGATTTTGATCAGATCGGCATAGAAGTAAACTGGAATCTGTTTAGCGGTGGCCGTACCCAGAAAAGCATCCGCCAGGCCGGTGTCAATGTACAGAAAAGTGCCTCCCAGCTGGAGGCTGCCATGCGTAAGGCCCATACCGAGGTGAAGCAGTCTTATTTACAGGTAGAAACCGATCAGGCCAAACTCAAGGCCCGTCAGGCTGCGATGGAGTCCTCGGAAATGGTCTCACGCGCATCCCGTGCCCAATATGAGGAAGGCTTAAAAGCCATGGTCGATATTTTACTGGCCCAGCGTAATGCTTTCTCGGCCAAAACCGATTATCTGAATGCCAAATATGACTATGTGCTGCATGTCCTGCAATTACAGGCATCGGTCGGGCAACTGACAGAAAAACAACTGGCAGAAATCAATGCCTGGCTGGTGGAGTATCCTTAGGCTCTGTTGATATGGCATAAATACATGGCTTTTTGATTTGTCATCAAACTTTCATCAAAGATATGCTTTAATATTGATCCATTAACGATCACTGCTGTGTGCTGTTCAGGAGTAAATATCCTTGAGTCCAAATAATCCTGTTTTAAGTCATCACATTTCTTCGCAATTTAATGAGGATTTGCAGGATGTGAATACCAAATTCATGACCATGGGCGGAATGGTAGAGCAACAGGTGGCCAATGCGATTCATGCTTTGCTGGATACAGATGCCGCGATGGCTATTGATGTACAGTTTCAGGACAATGTGGTCAATCGCCTGGAAAGTGAAATTGATGAAGCGCTGACCCTGATTCTGGCACGCCGTCATCCTGCGGCAATTGACCTGCGTATGGTGATTGCCATGTCCAAGGCCAATACCGACCTTGAACGTATTGGAGATGAGGCTGCAAAAATTGCCCGTATTGCCCAAAGCTTATGTGAAGAAGGCGGCTCACCACGTGGTTATATGGAAACCCGGCATATTGGTAATCAGGTGCGTGTCATGATTCATGATGCACTAGATGCGTTTGCACGGCTGGATGTTGATCAGGCCCTGCGAGTGATGCTGGCGGATGGGGATATTGACCGTGAATATCAGTCTGCAACGCGTACCTTGATGACCTATATGATTGAAGATCCGCGACATATTAGTCGGGTAATTAATGTCTTATGGGTATTACGCTCACTAGAACGAATTGGTGATCATGCGCGCAATATTTCAGAGCAGGTCATTTATATGGTCAAAGGCTTTGACGTACGTCATGCCAGTGTCGAAGAAGTTGAGCAACGTGTGCGTTAAGCCTATTCCATCAGGTAGATGTAAAAGGCCTGCTTGAAGCAGGCTTTTTTGATCTTAGATTAAAAAAAAAAGAACAGCTTCTTAGTGTTTCAGAGTTTTTAAATTTTAAAGATTTCAAACCTAGATGTCAGATTAACACTTGACAGGGTGAGCCTAAAGAAAAACAAAAAGATAGATGGCCTTAATAATAAGGCTATTTCAGAATAGGCGGAAGCTGTTGTGAGCATATGGGGGAATGTTTTAGATCTATACAGAATAAAAAATCACACCCTGTTTCAATAAATATGAGCTTTATTGAAGATGGTCGGACATATCAGGTTTAAAAATAAGACTATATTTGTAGGGGGGTATTTTATAGGGGGGATAAAAATACAAGCGATCACCCTGAAATTTATTTTTCAGCCAAGCTGAAGTTGGTTATCACTTTTATGGGCTGGATTATCAATATCACTCTATATCCGGGGAGCGGATTATGCGGTTTTAACCGCTGCCTGACTGGATAGGAAATGAAGGCTAACAGTTTAAGTTCACTATAGAACTCTGTTTCTTCAACCAATTGAATGCAGGGCAGGAATGAAAGGGACCACTCCGTGCATTGGTATAGCTTGAAGCAAGTGGGTTAAAGACTGGCTGCTCCCCAGCTTAACTATGCGTCTCTTCTTCTGCATCCTCTTCAAAGGTTCTGGCAATTTTTTCAATATTCAGGCTTTTTGCCATCGCATCAAAAATCTCTTTATAGACCCCATTTTGATGATAGAGCTGATCATGTTCGCCATGTTCTGCAATCATCCCCTCTTTCATGACATAGGTATAATCCGCATCGATGATTTGCGACAGGCTATGTGAAATGATAATCACCGTCCGGCCCTGTTTAATCTGATCCAGACTGTGTTTGATCTGTTCGGTTGCAATTGCATCCAGACTTGCCGTGGGTTCATCCAGAAAAATAATGGGTGGGTTTTTCAGGAACATGCGTGCCAGTGCAATACGCTGCTGCTGTCCACCAGAAAGCTGCAAAGCATCCGATTCATAGGCTTGTGGTAATTGTAGGATCTGCTCATGAATGGAAGCTTTCTGGGCCGCCTGAATGACCTCTTCCAGTCGAGCATCGGTTTTCCCATACCGGATATTGTCAAAAATAGTACCTTGAAAAATATGATTTTTTTGCAGAACCAGACCAATATGATCACGCAGATACTGGGTGTCATAGTCTTTTAAATCAATTCCATCGAGTAGGATCTGGCCTTGCTGCGGTTCATAAAACTTGTCCAGCAGGCTGATCAAGGTCGATTTTCCTGCGCCCGACAAACCGACCAGGGCGGTAATGGTATTGGGCCGGATTTCCATTTCAATTTCTTTGAGGGCATGATGCCCATTCGGATAATAAAAATTTACACCGCGCAGTTTAAAATGACCCTGAATAGGCGGTCTTTGCTGGCCACTCTGTTCAATTTCATGATCAGCTTCCAGAATATTAAAAAAACTTTCCGAATAAATCATGGCATCGTTGACCTCATCATAAATCCTGTGCAGGGAGCGAATGGGGGCCGATACATTATTAAAGAGCAGCACATGAAACATGATCATGCCGATACTCATCTGCCCATCCAGAACAAAATAGGAGGTCAGAATAATAATCAGCACAATGCCAATCTGTTCGATAAAGGTCTTTAAGCCATCAAACAGAAAGCTGGTCTGACGGGTTTTCATTTGATTGTCAGTCAGTTCACGTTGCAATTTTAACTGCTTGTCTGATTCAATCGCTTCGCGGTTAAAAGATTTAATGACCGTAATTGAATTGATAATGCTCAGAATCCCCTGGCTCTTTTTCTCCCGGCCATCCCGCAGGTTGCGGCGCCAGCCACCGAGCTTTTGTGCCTGTTGATAAGTCAGCCAGAAATACACCGGTACGATCGCAGTCGCCACCAGCCCGACATAAAAATTGGCATAGTACATCAGTCCCAAAGCCACAATTGCACTGGTAAATAAAGGCAAAATATCAATAAAAAAAATCTGTACCAAACGGGTCAGGGAGCCGATCCCGCGATCAATCCGGGTCTGTAATTTTCCGGCCTGATTATGGTCCTGATTAAAAAAAGCCAGACGATAGGTCAGAAATTTTTCAATAATGCCCTGCGCCAAGTCCTGAGAGACAAAAATCCTTAACTTTTCTCCATAAAATTTCTGGCCGAACTGAACAAAGGCATTGATGATCTCCTTGCTAAGCAAAATGATGGAAATAGTGATAAGAATGTGCCAGCCTTCATCCAGCCCCTGGCCGGTTTCCAGAAGGCGGTTGATACTATCGACTGCATATTGCAAGGTAATCGCATTGACCTGTGCCGTAAAGGAACCAATCAGGGTCAGGATCAGGGTGGCAATCACCAGCACACGATAAGGCCGGACAAAAGGCCGCAATTTGAGAAATAGTTGCCACAAATTCATAAGCAATTATTTTTATTGTGGAAGTGGGTTTAGTCTAGGCAGGATTTTGCAGGCTCACAAGGGGTCATGTTGTAGTGATTTGTGACATTGGATTGTAAATTTTTCGTTGCAGTATCAATATTTTAAGCAATGACAGAGGTGCATCGAAATGACAAAGGATTTATTTTCTGCAGTGCCCCAAGCAAATGTATTGCCTTTTGATGGTGTGGTGGAGGACTATGGCCAGATTCTGGATGAGCACCAGAGCCAGCAGTATCTGCAGGAATTTTTAGCGCATCTGGCCTGGCAGGCGGATGAGGTTACTATATTTGGCCAGCATTATATCACCGGGCGGAAAGTGGCCTGGTATGGTGATCAACATTATCAGTATCATTATTCTGGTACTTCCAGACGGGCACATGCATGGATGCCCCAATTGTTGGAGCTAAAACAAAACATTGAGGAGTTGGCCGGTCATGCCTTTAATTCCTGTCTGGCGAATCTCTATGCAGATGGTTCTCAGGGGCTGGGCTGGCATAGTGATGATGAAGCTGCTTTATACAGCACCCATCAGCAGGAAAATGTGATTGCTTCTTTGAGTTTGGGCGCCACCCGAAAAATGAGTTTCAAGCATAAAACTTGTGATACCAAAGTCGATCTGTTATTGCAAAGTGGTCAGTTAATCGTGATGCGCGGGATGACCCAGCGTTACTGGAAGCACTGCATCCGCAAAACTACCAAAGTGCTAGAGCCGAGAATTAACCTGACGTTTCGTTATTTTTATACGTGATTAATCCTTTAAAGATAATCAGGATTTTATTGCAGATAATTGGGCACTGTGCCCGGTATGGAACTATCTACCGGACACCATGATGAGGACTTAAGGTTGAATTCCAGCTGGATGACGATACCAGCTCTCAATCAGCAAGGCAGCTGCAATGCTGTCTGCCGACAGTTTCTTGCCGCGACCCTGCGCCTGGTAATGATCCAGTTCATCCCGTGCTTCGCGAGTGGTGAGGCGCTCATCGACCATCAAGGTCTGAATATTGGTCTGATGACGTAAACGGCGGGCAAATTTGCGTGCGCGTATCGACAGCTCGGACTCGCTGTCATCCATATTTAAAGGTAGACCCACCAGAAAAAGATGCGGTTGATGGGTTTTTACAATGTTTAATAAGGCTGCCCAGTCGGGAATGCCGTCTTTCATTGGAAATAAAGGCAGGGGATGGGCACTTTCAATCAGGGACTGACCTGCAGCCATGCCCATTTTTTGGGTACCAAAATCAAAGGCCATAATGGTTTGAGATGCTAAATCAGGCATGGCCAATCTCGGAAGAAAACCAGCTACGATCTACACCGATCTTTTTATAAGCTGCATCCCAACGGTCGTCATAGGGCAGATCAAAAATCAGATCCATATCGGAATCGCAAATTAGCCAGTCACCACGCGCAATTTCTTCTTCCAGCTGATGCTTGCCCCAGCTCGCATAACCGAGTGCAATCTGGTAACGGCCTACACCTTCATTATGCGCAATGGCATCTAGAATATCTTTGGAGGTGGTAATGCAGACATTTTCTCCCACAGCAATTGAAGAGTGCCAGGTTGGCTGGCCGGTATGCAGAACAAAACCGGCTTCAGGGCGTAAAGGTCCACCTTGCAGTACTTCATGCGGGTTGACGTTATCCGCTTCTATATCCAGATCATTCAGCAATTCTTTAATCTGAATACCCGTCGGTCGATTAATAATAATCCCCTGTGCGCCATCTTCATCGTGGCGGGCCAGATAAATTACGGTATGGGCAAAAAAATCGTCATTTGCATGGGGGGGAGCAATCAGACAACGATGAGCCAGATATTGTTTAGTCACCTGAGCAATTCTCCTTGAAATCAATTTCTTTGCAGAGAAATCCTATGATATTCATTATTACGTTACTAGAGCTTTGTCAATTCACCAACTGTTTTTTGTGATGACCGTCATTTCTTAAACCTGCTGAAACTTTAACTGCCGTAACTGCCGTGCATGCTGCAAGGTGGTTTCATTAATTTCCACACCGCCAGTCATTCTAGCAAGCTCTTGAATAATATCATCTTCTTTTAGGTCGATAATTGTACTGCTGGCCGGATTGGTCTGACGCTTTTTCACCAGCAGATGCTGGTCAGATTGTGCTGCTACCTGTGCCTGATGGGTAATACACAGAATTTGTACATGTTGTGCCAGATCAGCCAGTAAACGTCCCACCACTTCTGCGGTTCCACCACTAATGCCGACATCAATTTCATCAAAGACCAGTACTTCGGCTTCAGTTTTTTCGGCATTCATCACCTGCATGACCAAGGCAATACGCGACAGTTCACCACCTGAAGCGACCCGTGCCAAAGGTTGGGCCGGAATGCCTTTGTTGGCAGTAAACAAGAGCTGGATAAAGCTCAGGCCTTCACTGGAGGGGTGCTCTAAAGGCTCAAACTTAAATTCAAAATGTGCCTCCGGCAAAGCCAGCAGCTTGACTTGCTCGGTCAGTTTTTTTGCCAGGGGTTCAGCCGCCTCACGGCGAATCTGATCCAGATGCTGGGCTTTGTTCAGGAACTCCTGATAAGAGACTTCGACCTGCTCCGCCAGAGTTTCCGGATCTTCCAGCTGATGCAACTGTTCCAGCTCGGCCTGCCAGGTTTCATACTCTTCTTTGAGCAGCTCAGGCTGGGTGCGGTATTTACGTGCTAAACGGTGAAACACTTCCAGCTGGAGGTTTAATTCTTCCATCCGCGCTGGATCAAAACTTTGCCGATCCATAAACTGGCGTAAATTCGCCGTCGCATCTTCGAGTTCACTTTGCGCATTCAGTAAAGAGGTATATATGTCAGAGAGCTGTTCACTGCGGCCAGCATGGGTTTCCATCCGCCGTAAAATTGAAGCCAGTTCCTGAGAAATATTCTGTTCGCCTTCATCCAGGCCAGTCAGGCTGTAGACACAATCCTGCATAATAGCTTCATGGTGTGAGAGACGGTCAAATTCCTGTTCAATTTCCTGATAATCCGTCTGGATGACTTCTTCGAGCTCTTCGAGTTGTAACTCCAGCGTTTCCATGCGCTGCTTACGCGTTGCCTGGGCATCTAGAGCTGCCTGATGTTGCCGGATATTTTTTTGCCAGCTGCTGTAGGCATCCCGTACCTCCTGAGCAGGCGCATAGAAATTGCTGTAACGGTCTAGCCAGTGTTTAGGATAAGGTGGTTCCAGTAATTGCTGCTGGCTATGCTGGCTGTAAAGTTGTACCAGCAAACGGCCAATTTCTTTGAGCTCAGACAGGCTGCTGGGACGGCCATTAATCCAGGCCTTACTGCGACCGGTGGCAAAAATCACCCGGCGTAAATGGATTTCGCCTGACTCATCATCTAGTTCATGCTCTTTTAACCAGATTGCCTCAGGGCTGTTTTCCTGATAGCTAAAGGTGGCGGTTACATCTGCTTTTTCTGCGCCATACCGCACATAATTGGTGTCGGTTCGCTCACCCAGGCAGGCCGACAAGGCATCCAGTAATAAGGATTTTCCTGCGCCGGTCTCGCCAGTAAGAACGTTAAAACCTTGTTTAATATCAATAGCAAGATGCTCGGCCAAAGCAAAATTGATCAGAGTTAAATGTGTCAGCATAAACGCATCCGGGCTGCGAAAAGTTTGAATGAAATAGCAAGTAGGTTGCTCTACTATAGCAACACGGCTGTTATTATAAATCAGGATAGATCGCTTTCATTCTATCTTAAATTTTAGTGACTAATACACGCTTATTTGATCGTGTTGTTCTGCATCTTCAGATTTGACTGCAGAAACTTATTAATTTTTTTCATATATTTGACATGAAGAAAACTTAATTTAGGGCCTGAAGTGAATGCGGAGGCTGCTTAATGAGGGGGAAAATCACCGGTTGAGCGGGAATTTACTGCAATAAAATTGTCAATGGCACAGGCAGCCTCCGAGGGCTGAAGAATTTCATTCAAGTCCGACAAACTTTGATTGATTAGTTGTAGGGGCACATTTAAACTACAACAATCAAAATATTACAAAATGCTTTATCTGGAGAAATCGCATGTCAGCGCAGTTTGATCATGTATCTGTACTTAAAAAATCAAATGTGTATTTTGGCGGACTATGCATCAGCCATGTGGTGCAGTTTGAAGATGGCACCAAAAAAACCTTAGGGGTAATTTTACCTTCAGAAAATGCATTAACATTTGAAACGCATGTCCCTGAGCGCATGGAAATCATTTCAGGTGAATGCCGCGTGCAGATCGGCGACAGTGAAGAAAAAGAGCTATTTCGCGCGGGTCAGTCTTTCTATGTAGCCGGCAACAGCCGCTTCAAGATTGAAACAGATGATGTGCTGGACTATGTTTGCCATTTTGAAGGCTAAATACACCGCAAGATGAGCTGTAACCGATCAAGAAATTTTCATTTGAATCAGTTAAACTAGGCGTGATATGGAAATCCTGTGAAGTTGGCTTTGCAGGATTTTTCTTTTTTTGTCTTTTTCTTCACTGATTTCGAGGTCGTTCATGGCTAAACCTGAGTATTATTATGGCGTACATTCAGTAGAGTCATTGCTGGAGCTGGAGCCTGAACGTGTCTTGACGCTTTTTACGCTGAAAGGTCGTGATGACCAGCGCTTGAAGCGGGTGCTGGAGCTGGCTGAGCCGTTTGGAGTAAGTATCCAGCAGGCCAGTCGTGACAAGCTGGAAAAACTGGCAGGTCTGCCTTTTCACCAAGGGGTGGTGGCAGCGGTACGTCCACATCCGACCTTGAATGAAAAAGATCTGGAGCAGTTGCTCAAGGAAAATAACCAAGCCTTGCTGCTGGCTCTCGATCAGGTTACAGATCCGCACAATCTGGGTGCCTGTATCCGTACTGCGGCTGCAATGGGCGTAGCGGCTGTGATTGTGCCACGTGACCGTTCAGCCAGTCTGACGCCAACTGCACGTAAAGTCGCTGCAGGTGGGGCGGAAAAGGTGAAATTTATTCAGGTCACCAATCTGGCGCGCAGTTTGGGTCAAATCAAAGATGAGTTTAATGTGCGTGTAGTTGGCACCATGCTGGATGAAAAAGCGTTGCCAATCCAGAATTTTGATTTCACCGGAACCGCAGTATGTATCGTCATGGGAGCGGAGGATACCGGCCTGCGTCCTATTACCCAAAGCCAATGTGATCAGACGGTGTATATCCCGATGGCTGGCAATTTACAAAGTCTGAATGTCAGTGTGGCAACTGGGATGGCGCTGTATGAAGCCTGCCGTCAGCGTAATATTTAATTACTCATGGCCTTATCGACTCGCACACAAGGTTATTTCTTTTTAATTACGACCATGTGTATCTGGGGCGGTTTTACCTTGACCGCCCGCCTGAATGCAGTTTGGCAGATCAGTGCCTGGGATATAGTTGCACTGCGCTTTTCTCTGGCTTTTCTGATCCTGATGCCGATCTTGTTGTACCGCAAAGAGGCGGGCTTTTTATTAAAAAAAGAGCCTTTTATACTGGCAATGATCGGTGGGGTTGTTTACTGCCTGTTTGCCTATAGTGCCTTTCATTATGCGCCCACTGCGCATGCGGCAATTTTTCTGAATGGCTGTATTCCGATTTGTACGGCAATCATGGCCTTTTTGCTGATGGGGCAAGCTTTTGATAAGCATACCTGGGCCAGTCTGATCATTATGGTTATTGTGCTGTGTGTGATGAGCACCTTGATGTATCAGGAGACTGGAGTGGCATTCGGGCTAGGGGATTTTCTGTTTTTTATCAGTGCCATCCTCTGGGCAATTTTTACCGTGTTATTGCGTAAATATCAGCTTACCGCCTGGCAGGCAATGAGCGGTGTCACGATCTGGTCAGCGGTGGTGTATGTGCCGGTTTACCTGCTCTTTTTACCTAAACATTTAAGTGTGCCAGAACCCCAGCATTTGTTGTTCCAGACCATTTTTCATGGGATATTTGTGGTGATGATTGCGACCTTAAGCTATGTAGAAGCCATTAAGCGTCTTGGGGCATTTAAGGCAGGAAGCATTACCAATCTGGCGCCATTTATTGCTGCAATTTTGGCTGTACCCCTATTAAATGAACCACTCAGCCTGGCCATGGTGTGTGGCCTGATCGGGATGGCGATAGGTGCATTACAGCCCTGGCGCTGGTTTACCCACAAAGATAGCCTCAGTCAAAAACTGGCAGAACAGAAAAAGCAGGCCTAACGAGATCTGTTTTTATCTTAACCTGCTTTTCACTATGGAAGAGATTAAAGCTGGACTTAAAATCTAGGGTTGAGTCTATAGCTAAGCTATATCGGTTAAATCCTTCATAGATAAAGAAAAATAGGATGATAACGTTATAGAAATTCAGCAGCTTAGGTCTAAGTTCCTGAGCGCGGCAGTGGGCTGCGGGGAAGGCTGCGGTTGTATTCTAGTTGTATGATCTAAAGATTGGGCTCCTGGTTTTCAGCTGCCATGTTTAGATATTTTTCATGCAATGGCATCAGGTGGGCATACAGATGTTCAAGCTCACCATCATTCAATACAATATCGTCAGCCATGGCACGTTTCTGTTCACGAGACATTTGTGCTGCAATAATCTGTTGAATCTGTTCTACATTCTGTCCATCGCGTTGCGATGCCCGCTCGATTTGCAGCTCAATTGAAGCATCAATCAATAAGTTGCGCTGGGTCAGTTCATGCTGATTGGTTTCAAACAGCAGCGGTGAGACCAGAATCACATAAGGGCTCTGTGCTGCGTGTAACTGTTGAATAATCGAGCTGCGAATTGCAGGGTGCGTAATATTTTCCAGCGTTTTTCGTGCTTCAGGCGATTGAAAAATGTGTTCGCGTAAAGCACGGCGATTGAGTGAGCCATCTCCAAACAGGACCCAGTCTCCAAAGGCCTGCTGAATTTGTAACAGTGCCGGTTGGCCAATGTCGACAACTTCACGGGCCACAATGTCGGCATCCACAACAGCAATACCTTGCGCATCAAACCACTGGCTGGCAGCAGATTTTCCGCTGCCTATACCGCCGGTTAAACCGAGTACAAATTTCAATTTACTGACCTAAATAAATGTGTATGATCTGTTCGCCCCATAAAAAGGCGATCCAGCCAGCAATGGCAAGATAAGGACCAAAAGCAAAGGGCTGATTTTCTTTACGGATCTTGAGCAGAATAATCCCGATAATTGCCCCGACCAAAGAAGACAATAACACAATCAGCGGCAAAAGCAGGGGACCCATCCAGGCGCCTAAAGCTGCCAGCAGCTTAAAGTCTCCATAGCCCATGCCTTCCTTGCCCGTCACCACTTTAAACAGGTAATACACCACCCACAAACATAAAAAGCCCAGAATATAACCCCAGATTGCCGAACTTGCGGAGGTATAGATGGCATAACTATTAATCCCGAGCCCCAGCGCCGCCAGTGGCAGGGTGTAACGGTCGGGTAAGAGTTGGGTATCAAAATCAATAAAAGTCAGGGTAATCAGCACATAGGTTAATACCAGGCCAAAGAGCATCTGTAGGGTAGGACCAAATACTGCCACAACGATCAGTGCACAAGTCGCAGTTAACAGTTCTATGAAAGGATAGCGAATACTGATTGGATGTTTGCAGTTACCACATTTACCACGCAATAATATCCAGCTCATCACTGGAATATTTTGATACCAGCGAATTGGCGTCTGACATTGTGGACAGGTTGAGGCGGGTTTGCTGAGGGTGATTTTACTTTCATCAATGAGGGGCTGATCAGGATGCAGGAACAGCTGACAGTCAGTACGCCACTCCTGTTCCATCATTTTTGGCGTGCGATAGATCACCACATTTAAAAAACTGCCGATACAGAGACTAAAAAGCCCAACTGCGAGATAAAGCGCAGTCGGATTGTGGGAAAAATAAAAAATAAGGTCTTGCATTAAACCACAGAGCCCATTTGGAAGATTGGAAGATACATGGCAATCACCAGACCACCGACCAGCACACCCAGAATGGCCATAATCAGGGGCTCCATCATGGAAGTAAGACCATCGACAGCATTATCGACTTCATTTTCATAGTGGGTTGCCACTTTATCCAGCATGGCATCCAGGGCACCTGACTCTTCACCAATTGCGACCATTTGTACGGCCATAGAAGGAAACTTGTCAGTCACACGCATGGCAAATTGCAGCTGCTGCCCGGTTGCGACATCTTCGCGAATTTTCATAACTGCGTCTTCGTAGACCACATTATTAGTCGCTCCAGCTGTCGATTCTAATGCATCAATCAGTGGAACACCGGCAGCAAAAGTCGTCGACAAGGTACGGCTATAACGGGCAATAATCGCTTTATAAACCAGGTCACCAAAAATCGGTGCCTTGAGTGCAGCTTTATCCAGAAAGTCCCGGAATTTTTTACTGCGTTTCTTGGCTTCCAGAAATGCGGTAATAGCAACTGCAATGGCAATAATCATCAGGAACCAATACTTCTGCATCCACTCTGACATATTCACCACCATCTTGGTAAAGGCAGGCAAATCGGCGCCAAAAGATGAGAATAATTCCTGGAAGACCGGTACGACCTTAACCATTAGAATAATAGTCACGATTACAGCAACAACGATGACTGCAATGGGATATTTCATGGCCTTTTTAATCTTCTGCTTTAGCAGCTCGCTCTTTTCTTTATAGATGGCGACACGGTCGAGCATGGTTTCCAGAGCACCCGACTGCTCACCGGATTCCACCAGCGAACAGAACAGATTGTCAAAATATTGTGGATATTTACGTAAGGCACCTGCAAAGGTATTACCGCCTTCGACCTCTCCTTTAATGCCGAGCACAACTTCACGCATAGCGGGATTTTCTAGTCCTTCTGCCACGATTTCAAAGCCTTGAACCAACGGTACACCCGCTTTCATCATGGTCGCCAGCTGCCGGGTAAAAATCGTGATATCCAGGGTGCTGACCCGTTTTTTCATCAAGCCTTCAAGAATATTTTTTCTCTTCTGTCGAATAGTCTTGATGCTGATGCCTTGTTTTCTCAAGTTGACTTTCGCCAGCGCCATATTGCGTGCCGGTAATTCCCCCTTGATCTTCACCCCTTTGCGATCAATGCCTTCATAACTGAAGACGGGCATCATCTGGCCTTTTTTTACTGCCGCCATATGTTTATCCTTATTTTATATTTGCATCTGATCATTCGCTGGTTACACGATTGACTTCCTGTAAGGAGGTCACCCCCTGCATAACCTTCATTAAACCTGATCGACGTAAGTTGTTAAAACCTGCATGTGCAGAAGCCTGAGCAATTTCAATTGCATTGCCATCTTCCATAATAATTCTTGAAATTTCTGGTGTTACTTTCATAACTTCATAAATGCCGACACGACCTTTATAGCCTTCTCGACATTCATTGCAGCCAACCGGTTCATAAATCTGAAATTCCGGGTGTTGGAGATCTTCTTCGGTAAAGCCCATCTCCAAGAGGCTCTGCTTGGGAATATCGGCTGGTTTTTTACATTGTGCGCATAGGCGACGGGCCAGACGCTGGGCAATGACTAGGTTGACTGAAGTTGCAATATTAAAAGAAGGAACTCCCATATTACGTAAACGAGTCAGGGTTTCCGGTGCACTGTTGGTGTGCAGTGTGGACATGACCATATGTCCGGTTTGTGCCGCCTTGATGGCAATTTCGGCCGTTTCCAGATCACGAATCTCACCGACCATGACAATATCCGGGTCCTGACGCAGGAAGGATTTAAGTGCAGCGGAAAAGGTCAGGCCGACCTTGTTGTTGACGTTGACCTGGTTAATCCCTTGCAGGTTAATCTCGACCGGATCTTCGGCCGTTGAAATATTGGTATCTTCACGGTTCAGGATATTCAGGCCGGTATACAGGGAAACGGTTTTACCCGAACCGGTAGGACCGGTAATCAATAGCATGCCTTGAGGTTTCTCCAAGGCCGCCATAAACAGGGCTTTCTGTTCAGGCTCATAACCCAAGGCATCAATTCCCAGCATTGCACTGGACGGATCCAGAATACGCAGTACCAGTTTTTCCCCAAACAGGGTAGGCAGTGAGTTCACACGGAAGTCGATTGCTTTATTTTTGGAGAGTTTTAATTTGATACGGCCATCTTGGGGAATACGCTTTTCAGAAATATCCATTTGTGACATGACTTTTAAGCGGGAGGCTAAACGGTTAGCTAATTGCAAAGGTGGCGTGGCAATTTGACGCAGCACCCCATCGACTCGGTAACGAACCCGGTATATCTTTTCATAAGGCTCAAAATGCAGATCCGATGCACCCATCCGGATCGCATCAATCAGCAATTTGTTAATATATTTAACAATAGGAGCTTCTTCGCCTTTTTCCTGGTCTTCTTCGTCTGAGATTTCACTGCCTTCGACATCAAGATCGAGATCAAAACTGTCATCAAAATCAAACGTGCTTTCTTCGGTGAAATTCTGTTCGATCAGTTTTTCCAGTTTATTGTATTCAACAATAATACTTTCAATATTCAGTTTGGTGGCAAAGCGGATTGCATCAATGGCTTCAATATTGGTCGGGTTACTGGTGGCAATATAAAGGATATTGGCACTCTTAAAAATTGGCAGAACCCGGTGTTTGGTAATTAATTTTTCATCAATTTCTTCACGTAAAATTTGTCCAGGATCATACGCTCCCAGATCAAATAAAGGCTCGGCAAATTCAACTGAAATTGTTTCGGCAATTGTCGTTGGAGAAAGATTATAGTGGCCGATCAAATACGCCACGATATCCGTTTTTTCCTGCTTGGCCTTGTCCAAAGCAGTCCGCATCTCTTCAGCCGATAAGGCACCTTCATCGACTAAGCGACGAATAAACCCCGTAAATCTCGGGGTCCCCTGTAATACTGTCATGCTTCAATATGCCTATTAGTTCAATTTTTTTAATTTGCTATCTTTGAAATTATACGTTTGTTGTATAAAAATACCATAGCTGAGAGTGCTGTCATCTTCTTACTATTCACTAAAACTTTGAACTGGTCGGAAGAAGCCGGCGTTTTTTTACCTGATAACAAAAAATAACCATTTGGAAGCGCCAAAAGTGAAAAATCTGCTCAATAAAACTATTCTTTAAATTTTCCAATTCCGTGTAGAATGGGCCCAACTCAAGATATGTCAGTAAAATAGGTTGTTTATGTCGGTTTCGGCGATTATCCCGTGGGTGGTGGGGAACTGGAAAATGAACCCGGTTCAGGCAGATGCATGTGCTCTAGTTCGTAGTATGACGGAATTACTGGAAATTGCGCCGATTGCTGAAGCGCAATGTCATCTCGGAGTAGCACCGATTTCGATTGCGCTGACTCAAATTCAGGCACAGCTGTCTACAGCCAATCGTGCAGTGTATACAGTTGCCCAAGATGTATCACGCATTCCAGGTACTGGGGCTTATACCGGTGAAGTCAGTGCCGAATTGCTGGCAGACAGCAACATCGGGTATGTACTGGTGGGTCATTCTGAGCGTCGTGAGCTGTTTGCAGATACAGTCGAGATTTTAAAGGCCAAAATAAAAAATGCCCTGAATGCTGGACTTACCGTGATTTACTGTGTCGGTGAAAGTCTGGAACAGCGTGAGGCAGGGCAGGCCGAAGCAGTAGTATTGCAGCAGATTTGTGATATTGCAGCAGTGGTCGAAGCCGAGCAGTGGAAACGCATCGTTATTGCCTATGAGCCGATCTGGGCGATTGGCACCGGGAAAACTGCTTCTCCACAGGATGCGCAGGCCATGCATGCGCAAATCCGTCAGGGCTTAAGCCAGATTACCGGTTATGGCGAAACAATTGCGATCTTATATGGTGGTAGTGTAAAACCGGAAAATGCAGTAGAGTTAGCAACCTGCCCGGATATCAACGGGGCATTGGTGGGTGGTGCATCACTCAATGCTGAGTCATTCCTTCAAATTGCTCAAGCATTTGCAAATACACAATAATGAGGAGTTCAGCATGCAAACTTTTGTGCTGGTAGTACATATTATCTTAGCGATTTTGATGATTGTCTTGATTTTGGTTCAGCATGGTAAAGGTGCGGATGCTGGTGCCTCGTTTGGCGGCGGTGGTGCAGCGACGATCTTTGGTGCCTCAGGTTCTGGTAATTTTCTGACTCGTTTAACTGCTGTTTTTACAGCGCTATTCTTTGTTACCAGCATCACCCTGGCGATTTTCGCCAAGAAACAAACAACCGATGCCTACAGTTTGTCCTCGGTGCAATCGGTTCCAGCTGCTCCGGCACAACCGGTTGAAACTTCACCAACTGCATCCCAAGAAACCGAATAATCTGAATTAAACCTTTCTTTTTTCCGGTGATGCGACTAGAATGCGTCACAGCTGCGGTGGTGGTGGAATTGGTAGACACGCTACCTTGAGGTGGTAGTGCTTTAGGGCGTGGGGGTTCAAGTCCCCCCCTCCGCACCAACTTATGAATCCAGAATATAGGTTGGTGGTGTGCAGCAAAACTTCTGTTGATGCGGGATGGAGCAGTCTGGTAGCTCGTCGGGCTCATAACCCGAAGGTCGTTGGTTCAAATCCAGCTCCCGCTACCAATCAATCCTTTTGAAAGAGGCAAACTTTTAAAAGGCAGCTTAAATCTGATTTAAGTTGAGAAAATAATTTGCGTGTTGTTGCGGGATGGAGCAGTCTGGTAGCTCGTCGGGCTCATAACCCGAAGGTCGTTGGTTCAAATCCAGCTCCCGCTACCAATCTTTTAAAGATGCAAACTTTAAAAGCAGTCTTATTTAGGCTGAATGTTATTTGTACGCTGATGCGGGATGGAGCAGTCTGGTAGCTCGTCGGGCTCATAACCCGAAGGTCGTTGGTTCAAATCCAGCTCCCGCTACCAATTTTTCAGCGACAGATCACAAATATGCAGAATGATGCAGTTATGATTGAAAAGCTCTCATCTTTTGTATATAATTTTTGCACGTTGATGCGGGATGGAGCAGTCTGGTAGCTCGTCGGGCTCATAACCCGAAGGTCGTTGGTTCAAATCCAGCTCCCGCTACCAAGTTTCTTAAAAGAGGCTCACAACAAGGTGGGCCTTTTTGCACAGTGGGATTTGAAAAAGATCTGGATTGTGCATTAATTGGGGCGATTTACGCCCTTTTTTATTGGCTATCGTGTAGTGTCGACATTATTTGGTCAAATCTCCATGTTTCACTACTACTATAGTTTGTATTGGTTTGTAGTGGTCAAATAGATCATAAATTCGCACCAGATGACGAGAGTAAATGAAGCTATCAAATAAAACTCAAGCACTTCAGGACTTGATTGCACCCGCAGTTGAAGCCTGTGAGGTAAATCTGTGGGGGATTGAGTTCCTGCCACAGGGCAAACGTTCATTATTACGCATCTATATTGACCGTCCGGTTGAGGATAATGCTGAACCTGTGATCAATGAAGATGGTGAAGTTGAACAGGGGCGCGGTATTGGGGTTCAGGATTGTGTACGTGTGACACAGCAGGTTGGAGCCATACTGGATGTACATGATCCAATTTCGGGCGAATATTCACTTGAAGTTTCTTCACCTGGCTGGGATCGTCCCTTCTTCGAGTTGCAGCAGATGTCAGGCTATATCGGTCAGACGGTAGCGCTTCGTCTGATTAGTGCAGTCGATAACCGTCGTAAATTCCAGGCCAAACTGGTTGCAGTCAATCTTGAAAATGAAATGATTCAAGTTGAAGTAGAAAAACAGCAGATTTTGGATATCGACAGTCACAATATCGATAAAGCAAATTTGGTTTATCAAGATTAATCAAATCAATAAGAATCTGAACAAATAGGTGACTTATGGCACGTGAAATTCTTACCGTCGTTGAAACGGTTAGTAACGAAAAAGGTGTAAGTCGTGAAGCAATTTTTGAAGCGCTAGAACAAGCTTTGGTTGCAGCGACTAAGAAGAAATTCTACGAGGGAACTCACTCGGAAGAAGCTCGTCTTCGTGTGGAAATTGACCGTAAAACCGGTGACTATCGTACTTTCCGTCAATGGGAAGTAGTTGCAGATGAAGATCATGAAATGCCGGCTTGCCAGGATGCGATTTCTGATGTCGATCCTGCAAAATGGTCGATTGGTGACATCCGTGAACTGGAAGTTGAATCGATTGATTTCGGTCGTATTGCCGCGCAGATTGCCAAGCAGGTGATTGTGCAGAAGATTCGTGAAGCAGAACGCGCATTGGTGGCGGATGCTTATGAATCCAAAGTCGGTGAACTTATCTATGGTGAAGTGAAAAAACAAACCAAAGATGGCTTTATCATTGACCTCGGTGACAATGCAGAAGCTTATCTGGCGCGTGAAGAAATGATTCCGAAGGAGATTCTGCGTCCGAAGCAGCGCGTAAATGCAATTCTTTATAATGTGAACCGTGAAGGCCGTGGTGCACAGCTTTTATTGTCACGTGCTAAGCCAGAAATGCTGATCGCACTGATGAAAAAAGAAATTCCGGAAATCACGGAAGAAATTATTGAAATTAAGGCCGCAGCCCGCCAGCCGGGTGTCCGTGCTAAAATTGCAGTGAAAACCAATGACCATCGTATTGATCCGGTGGGGGCTTGTATTGGTATGCGTGGTACACGTATCCAGGCGGTACAGCAAGAGCTCAATGGCGAGCGTATTGATGTGGTCGTTTGGTCGGATGATCCTGCGCAATATATCGCAAGTGCATTGGAACCAGCAGATGTATCGAGTATTGTCATCGATGAAGATGCCCATACTGCCGATATTATTTTTGCAACCAGTGACCAGTTGGCCCGTGCGATTGGTTCACAAGGTCAAAACGTACGTCTGGCATCAGAACTGACTGGCTATAAGCTGGATATGATGCTGGAAGAAGAATACTACGCCCGTCAACAAAGCGAAGCACAAAAATATCTGGACATGTTTGTTACCCGTCTGGATATTGCTGAAGATTTGGCGATGGCGCTGGTAGAAATGGGCTTCACCTCGCTTGAAGAAATTGCTTACGTGCCTGCTGAAACGTTTGATGAAATCGAACTGGATGCTGAGCTGGTTGAGTTATTGCAAAGCCGTGCGAAAGAACTTGCACTTGCTGATGCATTACAACAGCAAGAAAACGTACAAGCGCCAAGTGAAGAACTTGTTGCAATGGAAGGCATGACAGCAGAGATCGCGCAGGCTCTCGCAGCTCGTGGTGTGGTAACCGTGGATGATCTTGCAGATCAGGCAACCGATGATATCGCGGATATCGACGGTCTGGATGCCGAAAAAGCAGGTCAACTTATTATGAAAGCGCGCGAATCATGGTTTAACTAGGAGGTGTAGTATATGACGAACAAGTCGATTAAAGAGTTAGCGCTCAGCGTGGGTCGTCCAGTTGAGAAGCTCCTAGAGCAGGTTCGTGAGGCAGGTTTACCACAACGTAAAGCTGACGATATTATTACCGCCGAACAACAAGATAGCCTGATGAATCATGTGAAAAAGACACAAGGTTCGGATGGCCATGCAGGACAAATCACGTTGAAACGTAAAACAACCAGTACGGCTAAAGTAGCAAGTACTTCAGGTAAGGCGAAGACCATTAATGTAGAAGTTCGCAAGAAGCATACATTCGTCAAGCCAGATCCGGAACAAATCAAGGCAGAAGCTTTAGCCAAAGCTCAAGCTGAGCAGCAAGCCAAAGCACAAGCTGAACAGAAAACAGCACAAGTGAAGAAACCTGTTGAAGCAGCAAAATCTGGTGTGAACAATGCCAGCAAAGCATTGGAAGCAATGCGTGCAGCTCAGAAACAGGAAAATCAGAAACAGGAAACACCTAAAGCAGCTGTCGTTGTCAAACGCAAATCGACCAATAAGCCGATTGTGAAGGCAGTGGTTAAACCGTCTGAAACAGCAGAGCAGAAAAAAGCTCGTGAAGCGCAAGCTGCACAGCTAAAAGCAACTGAAGAAGCAGCACGTCGTAAAGCAGCTGAAGAAGCACAACAGCGTACGCTTGAACAAATGCGTCAAATGGCTTCTAAGTATTCTGCTGAAGATACGACAGCCACAATTCGGGTGATTGATGACACTCCGCTTGCTGCCGGTTTAGTCGGTCAGGCCTATGAGGATTCTTTTGCCAAAGAAGACCGTGAAATTAAACGTGGTAGTAACACGACGAATGCACGTGCGCCGAAAAAAGGTGGTCGTCGTGGTCAGGAAGAGCAGTCTTTCAGCCATAACCAGCATAAACGTGGTTTAAAAACCAGTCAGGCCAACAAGCATGGCTTTGAAAAACCAGTTAAAAAACAGGTTTATGATGTTGAAATTGGTGAAACGATTGTGGTTGCTGACTTGGCTGCAAAAATGGCAGTTAAAGTACGCGAAGTGATTAAATCACTCATGAAAATGGGTGAGCTGGTAACTCAAAACCAAGCCATTGAGCAAGAAATTGCCGCGCTGATTGTGGAAGAAATGGGGCATCACCCAGTTCTGGTATCTGATACGCAAGCAGAAGATAATCTGCTTGAAGCAGCTGAAGAAGCACGTGGTGCACAAACTACGCGTCCACCAGTGGTTACCATCATGGGTCATGTTGACCATGGTAAGACTTCACTGCTTGACCGTATTCGTCGTGCCAAAGTAGCTTCGGGTGAAGCTGGCGGGATTACCCAGCATATCGGTGCATACCATGTCACCACAGATAAAGGCATTATTACCTTCCTGGATACTCCTGGACACGCAGCATTTACTGCAATGCGTTCACGTGGTGCCAAGGCAACGGATATTGTGGTCTTGGTCGTTGCAGCAGATGATGGTGTTATGCCACAAACTGCAGAAGCGATTGATCATGCACGTGCTGCCGGTACGCCAATCATTGTTGCCATCAACAAGATGGACAAAGACTCGGCTGATCCGGACCGCGTACTGAACGAATTAACCACCAAAGAAATCGTACCTGAACAGTGGGGCGGTGACGTGCCAGTGGCGATGGTTTCAGCGCACACCGGTGCAGGTATCGATGAATTACTTGACCTGATTTCAATCCAGGCAGAAATCCTGGAGTTGAAAGCATCTGAAGAAGGTGCAGCGCAAGGGGTAGTCATTGAAGCACGTGTAGACAAGGGCCGTGGTGCAGTAACGTCTATTCTGGTTCAAAACGGTACCTTGAAAGTTGGTGATCTGGTTCTGGCAGGTTCATCTTATGGTCGCGTTCGTGCCATGGTTGATGAAAACGGACAGCGTGTTAAATCGGCAGGTCCGTCGATTCCAGTCGAGATCCTGGGTCTTCCTGAAGCGCCAATGGCAGGTGACGAAGTTCTGGTCGTGAATGATGAGAAGAAAGCACGTGAAGTGGCCGATGCGCGTATGGACCGTGAACGTCAGAAACGTCTTGAGCGTCAGTCTGCTATGCGTCTTGAAAATATCATGGCGTCTATGGGCAAGAAAGATGTGCCGATCGTCAATGTGGTATTGAAAACAGATGTACGCGGTACTTTAGAAGCGTTGCATGTGGCTCTGGCTGAACTTGCAACAGATGAAGTGAAAGTCCGTATCATCGGTTCGGGTGTGGGTGCGATTACTGAATCTGACGTTACACTGGCAGAGTCTTCAGAAGCTGTATTACTCGGCTTTAATGTGCGTGCCGATGCAAGTGCGCGCCAGAAGGCCGATGCAGACAGTATCGATATTCGTTACTACTCCGTGATCTACCAGTTGATTGATGATGTCAAAGCTGCCATGAGCGGTAAGCTTGCGCCTGAACATCGTGAAACGATTCTGGGTGTGGCTGAAGTACGTGAAGTATTCCACTCAAGCAAATTCGGTGCAGCCGCAGGTTGTATGGTGCTTGAGGGTGTCTTGCACCGTAATAAGCCAATTCGTGTTCTTCGTGATGACGTGGTGGTCTTCCAGGGCGAGCTTGAATCTCTGCGCCGTTATAAAGAAGTGGTTGAAGAAGTTCGTGCCGGTATGGAATGTGGTCTTGCGGTGAAAGGCTATAAAGACATCAAACCACTCGACAAGATCGAAGTGTATGATGTCCAGTTAATTAAACGGAGTCTTTAATGGCGGGTAGTCAACGTCTGAAGCGTATGGCGGATACAGTACAGCGCGAGTTGTCTGAGCTGATTCGTCAGGAGCTGAAAGATCCACGCCTGGGTGGTCTGGTGACCATCTCGGCTGTGAAAGTGAGCTCAGACTTAGGATATGCTGAAGTTTATGTTACCGTGATGGGTCGTGAACTAGGCGATGAGCAAAGTGAAGCTGCAAATAAGGAAACTCTGGATGTGCTGAACAAGGCATCAGGTTTCCTGCGTCATGAACTGAGCCGTCGTATCAAGACCCGTATAACGCCACGTTTGCGTTTTCACTATGACAAAACCAATGCTTATGGCAACTATATGTTTGGTCTGATTGCTGAAGCTGTGAAGGATCTTCCTCCAGCCGAAGACAAGAAAGATGATGAATAAGCTCAATTGAGCAGATCAAAAAAGCCACCTTCGGGTGGCTTTTTTATTGCAAAATTATGATTGGATGGAAGGAAGAGTGCAGCTTAAAACTCATCCTGCTTATTTTGATTCTTGTGATAAAAGCTACGTCGACGGCTACGCTGCCAGGGTAGGGGACGTTCCAGCGTTTCAGGAACCTCACCACTCATAGAGCGTAAACGTAAATGCAATGCGGCCTGAGCCATCAGGTTAGCTGACACTGGCGCAGTAATAAACGCAAACAGGGTGATCAGAACTTCTGCAAAACCAAAACGGCTATGAATGGCAGAAAAAATAATCGCGCCAATCAGAAAGCTGCCAAGTCCCAAGGTGCTGGATTTGGTGGGTGCATGTAAGCGCATAAACAAATCGGGCAGCCGGACCAGACCAATGCCGCCAACCAGCATAAAGAAAGCACCAATCAGCAAGAAAATTGACAGCAGAATTTCGAGAAACAGATTCATAACCAAACTCCTAGTCGATCACATGGCCTGTGGTGAAATAGCTGGCCAGAGCGGCGGTGGAAACAAAGCCCAACATGGCAACCAGCAGGGCACCTTCAAACAGGAAGGTGCTGCTCCAATAGATGCCCAGGATCACCACCAGACAGGTCGCGTTCAGGAACAGCGTATCCAGTGCTAACAGGCGATCGACAATAGAAGGTCCGATAATCAGTCGGAACAGGCAGAGTAACATCGAAATGGTGATTGCACCGAGGCAGATCGCAAGTGCATAGGGCAAAATGGTCATGCTTTATCTCCTGTGCGCGCACTAAAAATTTGAATCAGCGGCTGTTCATAACGCTGCTTGATTGTTTCAATTTCGGCCGCCTCATCCTGGGTACTGAGTGCATGTACCAAGATATCACCACGATCCTGATCGATCCCGGCCGTTACCGTACCTGGCGTTGTGGTAATAATCATGGCCAGCAAGGCATTGACTTCTTCATGTTCAGTATCCAAAGGTACACGAAACCATTTGGGATGCAGGTTTTTGGTGGGGCCAAGCACCAGTTTGGCGACAGTGATATTGGCCACAATAATGTCCCAGACCACCACCCAAAACAGGCGTATGGCCGGCATCCACTGAATATTCGGGGTACGGTCAATAAAAGGTTCAATCAGGCGTGGAATAAAGATCCCCAGAACCAGTGCGCTCAGCAGGGTTACTGCCTCGAAATTATGTGCCAGTAATATCCAGCTGACCCCGACAATCACTGAAACCAGTGGATGGGGGAACCAGCGTTGCGAAAATGATTTAGCCACTAGGGTCCCTCCGCCGGTTTGAGTTGATTATCATCATGGGTGTACTGTTCAATATACTGCTGATTAATCTGCTGTTGCTTGAATTTGGAAATATGCTCGCCTTCGAGAGTCGCTTCTGAAATCACATACGGAATCAAATGCGCATTTGGATCTGCGGCTTCTCCCCCATATTTGGTTTCTGGCAGATTATCTGAACGGTATGGCTGTACACTGATAAACTGGCCTTCAGCATCACGTTTCAGCAGCGCTGTCTCATACAGGGGATTATTTTTGATCTGTATGGCAGTCTGATAGTTGTACTGATAGACGGGAGCAGCAAAAACCACATAAGCCATCAGGCCAGCCAGAAGCAGATAAATAACCGTATCATTACGTGGTGGTGCCTTGCTTGGCAGGGCCTCATATTTACTGAAATCCAGCGAATCCGGATCATCTTCCGGGCGGATGGAACGCCAGAACAAGATAAAACCTACGCGGGTAAAGGCCAGAATGCTCAGCAAGCTCACCAGTAAAATAGTAAAGATGATGATCATCTGATAAGGTGAATCCGCAGAGGCCTGCAAGATAAACACTTTGCCAAAGAAGCCGCTAAAAGGCGGTAAGCCTGCCATCATCAGAGCAATAATGAAATACGTCAAAGAGACAGTCTTGTGCTGTTTCATCTTGGGGGCAATGTTAAAATGATCTTTAAATTCGCCCCGTTGCGAGGTAATCCAGCCACTCAACAGATAAAAGGCTGCACCGATCAAGGTACTGTGCACTGTATAATACAGCGCAGCTGCCCAAGCCTCGGTGGTATTGATGGCAATTGCCACCAGAATCGTGCCGATTGAAGAGAGCACCATAAAGCCGACAAAGCGGCGTAAGCGTTCTGTGCCAATCGCGCAGATCACCCCGTAGACTGAGGTAATCAGACCAATCACCAGCAGGCAGTTCATTAAAATTTGATGACTATATTCATCATCAAAAACGGTGCCATTAATACGCAAAATCGCATAAATCCCGACTTTGGTCATGATGGTGAATAAAGCGGCGACAGGCGTGGTGGCCACCGCATAGGTTTTGGGCAGCCAGAAGCCAAGTGGAAGCATGGCTGCCTTGATGCCGAAGACCACGAACAGCATCAATCCTCCGGCAACAGCCAGTTGATGCTCATCCTCTGCCAAGGTGGGAATCAGGCGGGCAACATCTGCCATATTCAGGCTGCCCACACTGCCATAAATCATGCCCAGTCCAATCAGGAACATGGCCGAAGCCAGCAAGTTAATGACGACATAATGTACGCCCAGCTGGAAACGTGCCTTACCTTGTCCATGTAACAACAGGACATAAGAGGCCATAAGCAGAATTTCAAAGAATACAAACAGGTTAAACAGGTCACCTGTCAGAAATGCACCACTCAGGCCCATTAACAAAAAGTGCACCATGGCATGGAAATAGCGTCCGCGTGCATCCCAGCCGCGACTGGCATACCAGACTATGGGTACGGCCAGGGCATAGGTCATGACCAGCATCAATGCAGACAGTTGATCCAGCACAAGAACAATACCGAAAGGTGCGGACCATTCACTTAAGGCATAAACACTGATTTCCCCCTGACTGCTACTGATCAGATAGCTGATCGCAATCCCCAGGCCGAGCAGGCTGGAAACATGGCTGATGCCGCGACGCCAAGGCTGGCGCCAGTCGGTCGCCAGAGCGCCAGCACCGGGGTTGCCCAAAAGCAGTAGAGTAAATGCCGTAAATGCCGGCAGAAGGATACTGAAAATCGGGGTATGTTGAGTCCAGAAATTGAGGAATTCAGTCATTATGGCTCATCCTCACGTGGATCAACTTGCAAGCTTTCTTCTTTTGAATCAACGTGGTCTGTTCCTGATTCGTAGCGGCTACGCAGGGCGAGCTGAACAATAAAGGCGGTCGTGGCAAAACCGATGACAATGGCCGTTAATACCAGTGCCTGAGGCAGAGGATCGGTCACTTCCGTGGCAGTGGTTAAGACGGCGGGGGAATTCATTTGGATTCGTCCCATCGCAAACAGGAACATATTCACGGCATAGCCGATCATGGCCAGTCCCAGTACCACCGGAAAAGTACGTGCCCGCAGAATTAAGTAAATACCGGTAGCGGTGAGCAGACCGATCGCAGAAGCTAATAAAAGTTCTAAGCTAATCATTTTATTATCCTCTTGGTACCGGACCGGTCATGCTGGAGTGGCGGGAGTCGCCCAGAACTGAGATCATCAGCATGGTCGCACCTACCACCGTAATATATACGCCGGCATCAAACAGGGCCGCCGAAGCCAGATGCATTTCCCCCAAGATGGGTGGCGAGACATAAATATGTGCACTGGTCAGGAAGGGACGTGACCAGAACCAGGCCGCCACACCGGTGAGGCCGGCGATGGTTAAACCTACACCAATCCAGATTTCATAGAGACGTCCAGATTTAGCCCCCAGCAGTTTTTCAGCCTGATCTTGACCAATTGCAATATACTGAATAATCAAGGCCAATGATGTTACCAGACCGGCAATAAATCCCCCCCCTGGCAGGTTATGGCCTCTGAGGAAGATATACAGGCTGATCACCAGTGCGACCGGTAAAATCCAGGATGCAGTGATCCGTAGCATGAGAGGCGACGGATTAAAGCGATAGGTCAGGCCTTGGGTCATGGTAGCGCCATGCGCGCGCATGCCATCCATCAAGCTGAGCACCCCAATGGCGGCAATACCCAGTACGGTAATTTCGCCGAAGGTATCAAACCCACGGAAATCGACCAAAATCACATTGACCACATTGGTACCGCCGCCCAGAGGAATGGATTGTTGCAGGAAGAACCAGGACAATGAATTATGATCGCGGGTTAAGATTAGCCAGGCAATGACTGCAATGCCGACACCGCCTGTAATTGCGATAATGGCATCGCGCCAGCGGCGAGACATGCTGGACTCATACGGCGTTAATTGAGGTAATAAAGACAGGCTCATGAGTAGCAGTACCGTGGTGACCACATCGACCGTGATCTGGGTGAGCGCTAAATCGGGTGCCGAAAAGCCGATAAAGACCATCGTGACAACCAGACCCACCGCACCACTAATCAGTACCGCCTTGATCCGCTCATGATGAAACCACAGCATCATCCAGCAGGCCGAGAAGAGTAATAACCACAACACAATTGCCAGGGTAGGCGCATGCGTCAGTTCACGCGTACCGGCAGTGATGCCATTGCCGATCAGGGGCAGGGCAACCAGAGTTGTGGTAAACAGCATAATCCATAAGAGATAGCTTTGCAGCTTGCCATTTTCAGTGGCGCGACGGAAACGGCGCGAATTTAATAACAGGCTTTTCAGAAACAGGTCAAAGAGAATGCGGCCCTGTAATCTGCCGAGTTTCGGGTCCAAATCAATTTCACGAATGGTACCGCCTTTGGCCAGCGCAAAATAAAAGATTACCCCACCAATCAGGGCAACTAGACTCATGAACAGCGGCAGGTTAATACCATGCCATAAGGCCAGATGGGTTCCTTCAAATGCAAAATTTTGGGTAGCAGCCCGCGCCGTACTATTGACGATGTTTTCAACCAGTAAAGCAGGCAGCAACCCGACCAGAATACATAAGATGGCCAGTAAGGTGGCTGGTGCACGCATACCAAAAGGTGGCTCATGCGCTGTTTTATTTGGTACTTGCTGGCCGAGCGGCCCATCAAAGAACACGCCATGTACCAGACGAATAGAATAGGCAACTGCAAAAATACCAGCCAGAGTTGCAGCAATGGCTGACACCACCATCACCGGACCACTTAAGGTCGAAACCAGTTCGGTAAAGAACATTTCCTTGGACAGGAAACCATTGGTCAAAGGCATACCTGCCATCGAAGCGGCCGTGATCATTGTCAGGGTGGCGCTAAAGGGAAGCAGCTGCCATAAACCGGATAGTTTACGCAAATCACGCGTGCCTGACTCATGGTCAATAATACCGGCAATCATGAACAGCGCTGCTTTAAAGGTGGCATGGTTAATAATATGGAAAATCGCGGCGGCCACTGCCAGCGGTGAGCCAATACCGAGCAGACACATGATCAGGCCCAAATGGCTGATGGTCGAATAGGCAAGCAGACCTTTCAGGTCCTCTTTAAAAATGGCAAAGAAGGCCGCTATCAACAAAGTGAACAGGCCAACGAAGGTCACGATATTATGAAATAACGCGGCTCCGGCAAAAATTGGTAACAAACGTGCTACTAAAAAGAGCCCGGCCTTGACCATCGTCGCTGAATGCAGATAGGCAGACACCGGTGTAGGGGCGGCCATGGCATTCGGTAACCAGAAATGAAACGGAAACTGGGCACTTTTGGTAAAAGCGCCGAGCAGAATCAGCAACAAGGTGGGAACAAATAAATGATGGGCCTGAATCTGCTCAGTCATGGTCAGAATCTGGTCGATCTGATAAGTTCCCGTCATCTGACCCAGCAGGATAAAGCCACCGAGCATGGCCAGACCCCCCATACCGGTAATGGTTAGCGCCATACGTGAACCGCGCTGTGCCGCCTCGTAATTGCTCCAGTAACCCACCAGCAGGAAGGAGGAAATACTGGTCATTTCCCAGAACACCAGCAGAATCAGCAGATTATTAGATAATGAAATACCAAGCATGGCTGCCATAAACAGCATGAGCAGGATGTACAGTTTACTGAGCGAATTTTTGGGGCTGAGATAGTAATAGGCATAAATGTAGATCAGCGTACCAATACCGCTAATCAACAGGGAAAAGAGCAGGCCCAGTGAGTCCAGACGGAAACTGAAGTCGATCCCGAGTTGCGGTAACCAAGACCAACTTTGAGTAATGACGGCACCCTTAAATACTGCAGGTGCCTGGCTCACTAAGAGTAGAAAACTGCTCAGGCTGACGCCAATTGCGCCTAAAGCCGTTACCCCGCGGGAAAATTGCTTCAGCCACGAGACAAGGGTTGTGCCTAATACTAAGGGTAACAATATAATAATCGGCAGCACACTCGTATCCATTGTCGTGTTTAGGTTGTAATAAACCTAGGGTGAAATTTTATCTTTCAAGGATTACAGGAGCACAAAGAATGATCCAAAACTTCTCGATCTTGAAAGCCAAAATGGTATTCAAAAGAATAAAAACAGTTGTATTGCACAACCTATAAACGATAGCAAATTCCGATTTCACAGTGAAATTTGCAGATAAAACCGATCATATTACAGGATAACCACAACATCAACGTTTTTATTCAGAACATTTCAATTATACGTGAGCTGATTTTTCAATGGGGTGGATGCTGAAATCGCTCGGATTAAATTGACCGAAAATAAAGATCAGATCAGGCATCTTGATTGATAAAAATGGATAAAGTCGCCATTTGAACCCAGAAAATGCTAGAGCGTTAATCATCGGCAGAGTAACCCATATGAGGCTTTAACTTAAATTTATCGCGAATGTGTTTAAATCAGATTAAGGTAATTCTGGCCGGGGCAGCAGATTTTTTATTGAATAAGAACTTGTACGAGTAGCTGTTGCGGTCCAGCGCGAAGCTGCGCCGGCATCAGCTGAAATATTTCCAGATGACTGAATGGGCTAGATGGATGTTTTAGCGGAAAGCTTGCACAGGTAGCCGCACACTGACTGCGCTGTAATCCCAAATCAGCATAAAGCGGCTCAAATTGTAGCTATGAAGCTTGCAGGCTGAGTTTTAACAGCTGATCAATAATTTTTGCACGTTGTGCATTTTCAATATCGCTGGTTTCATGAAAATACTCGCAAAAATGAGTAAACAAGGTCAATGCAATCACAGTAATATCGTAAGTATGCGCTGTAACAAATCGCCAGATTATTTTTAGTTAAGAGCTGAACATCAGGGCATCAAGCGGTTGAATTACCGCCTTACTGAGTGCTAGGTCTTTACTGTTCAGGGCTTTATAAAGTTGCCAGAAATAGGAGGGAAGAGGCTATCGGGTCTATCTGGCGGGACTCCGTCAATCACTCAATCTCTTCCGGAAAGCTGACCTGAAGATCAATCTGGGAGCGGAGCCGGTATTGTAAAATGTCCTGATCCAACAGGTTTAGCCCCTGCAGTCCGGCCATCTTGGTCACGTACAGCAAACCAGGTCAGTGCCTGATCACAACAACACAGTAAAAAAGTGCTTTTGCCAGTGCCCTAAGCAGCTAAAAGCAGCGTAACCGGGCGCTGAGGATTAAAATCCGGGCGAAGATTAGAAAATTACAGCGTATGTTTCGGTCGAATGGATTCAATATACATAGAATGCATAGATCACCTGTCTCTGAAGCTTGACCCTTAGGAGGTGACTAGCCAATGGCTTGGCGCAGTGATTGTGGCATCCTGAGCTTTAACTGTTGAATCAGGTCATAAATATGATGGATATTTAAGCTTACTTTAGCGCGTGTACAGGCCACATACAGTAAACGTAATTCCTCATCGCTAATTTTATGATCTTTTTCATTCAGCTTGAACTGATAATCATCTTCGATATGTACCCGGTCCCATTCTAGGCCTTTGGCCTTGTGCGCCGTAGAAATAATATAATCAGCCTGGGCAATCGGGGTAATTTTGGCCAGTGCCGTTTTGAGTGAATCTGTACCGTGTTCATCGACCAGTTTGACCAGCGGCTTGATGTCACTGCCTTCATTGGTTTCGCAATACTCATGCACATCATGCCAGGAATTAAACCAGGCCAGTTCCGGTACATCAATGACGCGTTTCCCTTGTTTGAGCATGCTGGCAGCATCGACAAAGCGGTTCAGCTTGACATGGTCAGCTTGCAGACTGACTTTATCCCCCCGAACCAGACCGGCCAGTAGCAGCTCCATCGCCCGGGCATTGGTACGGCAGAGAATTGCATCCCGCATCTTGGTGTGCGGTTTATTGACCACTTTGGAATTCAATAAGGAATTACCCAAGAGGGGGACAGTTTCATTCAGCGCGCCCAGAAGAGCATTGGCATTCAGCGCAATTTCGGGGCCAAAACGGAAAGAGGTGGTTAGGCGCGATTCCGGCAGCGGCAGTTGCTGCATGGCATTGACCGCACCGCGCCAGGCATAAATCTGCTGATGCGCATCACCGACATAAATTACCTGGGTATTACGCTGTTTTAGTAAAATACCCAGCATCAGGGGGTCGGCATCTTGTGCTTCATCAAAAAGTACATAGTCCGCTGGAATATTCGGTTCAGACAGTGCCCAGAGTTTGAGATAAATATCATGCCCGATTCCGGCCTGATGGTTCGGATCAATGGACTCCAGCCAGCGCCGTTCGACTGCCGGATAAAGTTTCTGCTGTAGCATTTCGATGTCATCTGGATGCAGCCAGCTGGGTGCCTGAATATGTCGTGGAGCAGGGTATTGTGAACTGGTAGAGCAGAAATGTCCGACAGCATTGGCCACCAGACTGGCCAGACGCGAAGGCATCAGCACATATTTTTCATAACGTCCGCCCATCATGCGGCGCAAGGTCATCGGTTCTAAACGATACTCCTTGGCAATAAAGCTCGGGCTTAAACGTGGCAGACGCAGCTTATCTGTTACTCCACGTGGAACACTGCGAAAAGCCAGCGAGTGGAAGGTACGGCAGTCCACACCGCGATGAAACTTATTTTGCGCTTCAGAGGCAATCGCCTTGTTAAAGGCCAGATACATGCCACGCCGCCCCAGCATGGCATCACTGATCATTTGCAGGGTGGTGGTTTTACCTGTGCCGGCATAGGCAATTACCTTGAAGGATTTACCCAGACGTGCATTATCAATGGCAGTGGCCTGCTCATAGGTGGGTTTGGGTTTTTGCAGATCAGACACCGTATTCTTCATTCACGTTTTAATGTAGACGATTGGCTTTTTCAACCAGACCAGATAATCCCTGACGGCGCGCCAGTTCATTCAGAACCAGTTGCGGCTCAAGGTCGAAATAACCGAGCATGACAATCGTATGGAACCACAGGTCAGCCACTTCATAAATCAGGTCATTTTTATGGTCTTCATTGGCTTCAGCTTTAAAATCCTTGGCTGCAAGAACAGTTTCAACGCTTTCTTCACCCACTTTTTCCAGAATCTTGTTCAGCCCTTTATGGTACAGCTTGGCCACATAGGAGGAATCCGGATCGGCTTTTTTACGTTCTGCCATCATTGCACCGAGATAAGAGAGGACTTCTACCTGTTCAGACTGAGCGGTGGACGCATTCATGGCGAGGGTATGCGGGTTGGTGGTTTTTTGCCCATAAATTGCATTTGGATCTTTTAACTGGGCATCCACGGTTTCCCAGCCATTTTGAGTCAGTTTACGATAAAAACAAGACTCACGGCCGGTATGGCAGGCAATGCCGCCATGCTGCTCAATTTGCAGAATGATCACATCTGCATCGCAGTCGAGGCGGATTTCATGGATAGTCTGAAAATGTCCGGACTCTTCCCCCTTATGCCATAACTTGTTGCGTGAACGGGAAAAATATACAGCCTGATTCTTCTCGGCAGTCAAAGCCAGCGCTTCACGGTTCATCCAAGCCACCATCAGGACACGCCCGCTCTGGTGATGCTGGGCAATGGCAGGGATCAGACCTTGTTCGTTAAATTTTACTTCATCGAGCCATTGCATGTTATTCATAAGGGGTTCCATTACTTGAATCTGAATATAAGAATATGGATTAAAAATATCCGTCCATAGTGTACGTGATCTCGTCGCATTTGCGGCAAAAATCTGTAGCTGAAAAGACAGCAGGTGTCGTGGTGCATTGAGATCATATTTTTCTATGCTAAAAACACACAGGTTTAAAAAACAAAAACCGCCTGTTCAGGCGGCTTGAGTCTTGGGTTTCTTACCAGTGTTCGCCCGGGAAAATCCGTGCATAGGCCTTTTGTACCCAGTTCAGTTTCTGTGGCTGACCAACCGAAGCCGAAGAGCTCGGGAACAGGTTATAACCAATCGACATCAATACATTGTTGATGTCCGGGGCAACAGCATAAGTAATTGAAGCCAGACGTCCCAGATGGGTCGCTACTTTCTTCGGACGTTTGACAATTGCATAAGCAACTAGTGCAGCTGCCTGCTCTGGCGACAGGGTAGGCACATATTTATAGATCTTGGTGGGTGCAATCATTGGGGTACGTACCAGCGGCATATAAACCGAAGTAATTGCCACCTTATGTGAATGGACCTCAGCTGACAGACAACGGCTAAACGCATCCAGTGCTGCCTTCGATGCCACATAGGCCGAGAAGCGGGTCGCATTGGCCAGTACGCCAATCGAGCTGATATTGATGATATGGCCAGCACGGCGGCTCATCATTTGTGGCAGGATATTCATAATCAGACGTACTGCACCAAAATAATTCAGCTGCATGGTGCGCTCAAAATCATGAAAGCGGTCGACTGACTCATGGACAGCACGACGAATCGAGCGGCCAGCATTATTGATCAGAATATCGATATGGTCGACAGAGGCAATGATCTGCTTGGAGACTTCGTCAATCGCTTCCATATCATTCAGATCGCATGGAAAAATCGAGGCTTTACCACCTTTGGCTTCAATCTCTTGTTGAACCTGCTCCAAGGTTTCCTGGGTACGTGCCACCAATAATACATGTGCGCCAGCCTCAGCCAGCTGATGAGCTGTGGTCAAGCCGATCCCGCTAGAGGCTCCGGTAATCAGAACCGTTTTACCTGCGACACGTTTTTCCAATTGTTTCTGTAGTTTAGTTTTCACGTTTGTTATCCCTAATTTGAAAATAGCATTCAAATTGTTTTTTATTAAAAATCAGTGAAGGCTCTAACAGGAAATGAGAGCGAAGATGAGTCACAATATGATAATCAATTCTTCAGGAAAATCTAGACATTAAACTATTGAAAATACAATAAAAATTAGAGTAATTGCTCTATTTATACTCATTGTTTCATTTGATTTTTAACACGAAAAACAAAAGCAGAGCAAGTCTCTGTTTTAAAAATAAATAAAAAACTCCATCTCGAAAGATGGAGTTTGTTGAAGGAGTAATATGTTTTAGACAGCGGCCAACGCCTGCTCAAGATCGGCAATCAGATCATCAATATGTTCAATCCCGATGGATAAACGCACCATATCTTCACTGACTCCCGCAGATTTCAGCTCTTCAGGGTTGAGCTGGCGGTGAGTAGTGGTAGCCGGGTGACAGGCCAGACTCTTGGCATCGCCGATATTGACCAGACGGGTAAACAGTTGGAGTGCATCAATAAAGCGTGCCCCCCCTTCGCGCCCATCTTCAACTCCGAAGGTCAGAATGGCTGATGGTTTCCCTTTCACATATTTTTGTGCCAAAGCATGCTGTGGATGGTCTTTTAAACCGGCATAATTGACCCATTTTACCTTGGCATGTTGTTGCAGGTATTCGGCTACTTTCTGGGCATTTTCGGTATGACGTTCCATACGCAGGCTTAAGGTTTCTAAACCTTGCAGAATCAGGAAGACGTTCTGCGGGCTAATCGCGGCGCCTGTATTGCGTAGCGGTACCACACGCGCACGTGCAATATAAGCCGCTTCGCCCAGCACTTCGACATAATTCACACCATGATAGCTTGGGTCTGGGGTATTTAGTGTTTTAAAGCGCTCAGGGTATTTACCCCATGGGAACTTGCCACTATCCACAATGATGCCGCCAATTGAATTGCCGTGACCGCCGATATATTTGGTCAGGGAGTGCACCACAATATCCGCACCAAAATCAAAAGATTTTTGCAGGACTGGAGTCGCAACCGTATTGTCCACGATCACGGGAACCCCATATTCATGGGCAATTTTGGAAATGGCTTCCAAGTCAATAATATTCCCCAGCGGATTACCAATCGACTCAACAAATACCAGTTTAGTCTTGTCATCAATCAGTTCACGTAGTGCTTCCGGATTTGCATAATCAAAGAAACGTACTTCGATCCCTTGCTTTGGCAAGGTGTGGGCAAACAGGTTGTAAGTACCGCCATATAAAGTTGAAACGGATGCAATATTGTCACCTGCTTCCGCAATGGTCTGAACGGCATAAGTAATTGCAGCCATACCCGAAGCTAGGGCAAGTGCGCCAATTCCGCCTTCCAGGGCAGCAACCCGCTGTTCCAGCACAGCCGTAGTCGGGTTCATGATACGGGTATAGATATTTCCCGGGACTTTCAAGTCAAACAGATCTGCACCGTGCTGGGTATTGTCAAACGCATAGGAAGTGGTTTGATAAATCGGAACGGCGACCGCTTTGGTAGTGGGCTCGGGGCTATAACCTGCATGAATGGCAAGAGTTTCTGCTTTGTAAGTCATAAGATTCGATCTTCTTGATGTTTTGGGTATGGGGTGAGTCTAGCATTCTGGATATACACAAAAATGCATATTTACTTAATTGAATAGCTTAATTATTTATATAGAATCCTTGCAGGAATGCAAGTTTTTTACTAAAAAGCGCAGTTTGAAAATCCGCTCAGATAAAACTTGTAACAATGCATTGAAGTCCAGAGGAATGGCTTATGTTTTCGAGGCATTCTGCGTATAATAGCGGATAATTTTTTCGCTCTTTTTGAGAGCAGGGGGATAAGTTTTGCCCCCATTTGGTTTTTCAGTTGAGGAGTCCTACGTGGCCCAATATATTTATACGATGAACCGAGTGTCGAAGATGGTACCGCCGAAACGCGAAATCCTGAAAGACATCTCTTTATCATTTTTTCCGGGTGCAAAAATTGGTGTGCTTGGTTTAAACGGTGCCGGTAAGTCCACTTTGCTCCGTATTATGGCGGGCGTAGACAAAGATTTCTCTGGTGAAGCACGTGCACAACCAGGTATCAAAATTGGCTACCTAGAGCAGGAACCACCGCTAGATCCAAGCAAAGACGTTCGCGGTAACGTTGAAGATGGTGTGCGTGAAGCGCTAGATGCGCTGGAACGTCTAGATCAGGTGTTTGCTGAATATGCCGAGCCGGATGCTGACTTTGATGCGCTGGCCAAAGAGCAGGAAAAGCTGGAAGCGATTATCCAGACTTGGGATGCACATAACCTGAACAACCAACTGGAACAGGCTGCGGCAGCATTAAACCTGCCCGCATGGGATGCAGATGTCAGCCAGCTGTCGGGTGGTGAACGCCGTCGTGTGGCCCTCTGCCGTTTGCTGCTGTCTAAACCGGATATGCTGTTGCTGGATGAACCGACGAACCATCTGGATGCAGAATCTGTATCTTGGCTGGAACGCTTCCTGAAAGATTTTCCGGGCACAATCGTGGCGATTACGCACGACCGTTACTTCCTGGATAACGTTGCCGAGTGGATTCTGGAACTTGACCGTGGACATGGTATTCCTTATCAAGGTAACTACTCTTCATGGCTGGAGCAGAAAAATGCCCGCTTAGAGCAAGAGAACAAGCAGGAAGAGTCTTTTGCCAAGGCGTTGAAAAAAGAGCTTGAGTGGGTTCGTACCAATGCTAAGGGTCAGCAGAAGAAAAACAAGGCGCGTATGGAGCGTTTTGAAGAGCTGAACTCGCGTGAATTCCAGCAGCGTAACGAAACTTCTGAAATTTATATTCCACCTGGTCCACGTCTGGGCAACAAGGTGGTTGAAGTTGAAAATATCAGCAAATCCTTTGGCGATAAGCTGCTGTACAAGGATTTATCTTTCACTGTACCACCAGCGGCAATTGTCGGAATCGTGGGTCCAAACGGTGCAGGTAAAACAACGCTATTCCGCATGATGACTGGCGAACAGCAACCGGATACCGGTACTGTAACGCTGGGTGATTCGGTTAAAGTGGCGTATGTGGGCCAGATCCGCGACACGCTGGATGACAATAAAACCGTTTGGGAAGAAGTGTCTGGTGGCCTGGATATCCTGAAAATCGGTGATTATGAAATCGCTTCACGTGCTTATATTGGTCGCTTTAACTTCAAGGGCCAAGATCAGCAAAAACGTGTAGGTGGTTTGTCAGGTGGTGAGCGTAACCGTTTACAGCTGGCGAAAATCCTGCAAATGGGGGCAAACGTTATCTTGCTCGATGAACCGTCAAACGACCTGGATATCGAAACTTTACGTGCACTAGAAGATGCGATTCTGGTCTTCCCGGGTACTGTCATGGTGGTGTCGCATGACCGTTGGTTCCTGGACCGTATTGCCACTCATATCCTGTCATTTGAAGATGAAACACCGGAATTCTTTACAGGTAACTATGCCGAGTTTGAAGAATACCGTCGTAAGCAATATGGTGATGATCTGACTGCCAAACGTCAGAAATATCGCAAAATTGGGGCTTAATTCCCGCACATAAAAGAAACCAGTCTCCGGACTGGTTTTTTATTGATTGCTCTTTCATGATTTTCTGTTTACAGGCTTTTTTATTGGCATCCTTTGGTCAATGACGCCGCTATAAAAGTATTTCTTTCGTGTGTGGGTGATTTGAAAACATGCTTGGAAACTTTAAACTAGAGCAGTTGAGTGTTATGGTTTTGAAAATATTTTTTATTGGCTGCCGAACAGTGAAACTCCCGCCACAGTGTGTTCGCAAGTAAGCTATTTAAAGCGCAGGATTGGCCAGTGATGATAGGCTACCTAATTTTGAAGCTCATATATTTTTAAAATGGCTTTCTGTCGTTCATTCTGAATGCGAGCATTATATTTATCATCCATAAAAACAGCAGAGCGGTTTTTCTGGCTTGAGAAATTGGTCGTTGTGAAGCTGGTAATTGCGCTTGGTTTTAAAGATTTTCTATGGGAATACAAGCTGAGGATCAAATGACCATCAGCTTGTTGAATGATCGAGGATTCAGATTTCCCATTGATGATCACATTCGCGGCATTTCCATTTTTTCTGGTTTTGCATGAAGGCCTGCATGGAAATTTTAAAATCTGGCAGATCTTTATAAAACAGGAAGCCTGCGATCAGGCAGACAATAAACACAATTACGGTCGCCATCTGTAGGGTTGAACCCGCACCATCACCAAAAATCCACATGGCAATACTGATAATAACCAGCAGTAATAATACAAACAGGGCAGGTACCAGGAAAACCAGGCTTTTGGGTACGACAGGGCGTGCTGTCACTTGGCCAGGTTGGGCCAGTGGCATGATTTTTGGACTCTGACATTTAGGGCAGCGATATTGCATTACAACTCCAAAATTCTAAATTACTGATTATTTTATCGGAAGATAGGCAGAAACCGAAGACTGGCCAAAAAAAACATACAGACAATAAAAAACCCAAGTCATAATGCTTGGGTTTTTTATAAAGATGTTGCCATCTTGAATATGGCGTCCCTACGGGGATTCGAACCCCGGTTGCCGCCGTGAAAGGGCGATGTCCTAGGCCTCTAGACGATAGGGACAAATGAGGCAAATACACAGGCAAAGCAAGACTTGGTTTGGTGGAGTCAAGGAGGATCGAACTCCTGACCTCTACAATGCCATTGTAGCGCTCTACCAACTGAGCTATGACCCCAGTCTGTGTGAGCGCTATATTAGGGATATAACGCTCAGCCGTCAACAAAAAAATGAATTAAGCTTGATCGACTGCTTTATTTTTCGGCAACTTTAGGCTTTCATTCAGTTTTTCCCAAGTTTTTAGCTCTTTTTTGCTTGGGCCACCGACAATTTCTAGCGCATGACGTAAGCGGGCGAAGGTCAGGTCAGGGCCAATGGTGACCATGGTTTGCATCACTGGGGTAGATGCTGTTGAACCGGCAATTGCAATAAAGAAGGCTGGCATGAAATCACGCAGCTTGATTTCCATTTGAGCAGCCAGGTCCATTAAGGTTTGGCTTACCGTATCATTATTCCAGGTAAACAGGCTTTCCAGACGCCAGATTGCGAATTGCAGGCTTTGGCGAACCTGTTCTTCGGACAGCTTCTTGCTTTCAAACTGCGCTTTACTGAGTGTCGGGAAATGGTTGAAATAATGCGCTGACCAGTTGACAGCTTCAGACAGTAAATTAATACGTGGCTGAATCGCAGCAGCGATTTCTTCCAGTTTGGCACGGTCTGCTTTCCAGGCCAGTAAGGTATCTAATAGTTCAGCGGGAGACAGGGCTTTAATCCACTGACCATTAAGCCAGTTTAGTTTCTCAACATCAAAGATTGGGCCACCCAGAGAGACCCGTTGAATGTCAAAATGTTCGATCATTTTAGCCAAAGTGAACTTTTCACGCTCATCCGGCATCGACCAACCCATCCGGCCCAGATAGTTCAACAAGGCTTCCGGCAAGACCCCAATATCCTTGTAATAATTAATTGAGGTTGGATTTTTACGTTTGGACAGTTTGGACTTGTCCGGATTACGTAACAACGGCATATGGCACAGGGTAGGCATCTCCCAGCCAAAGTACTGGTATAGCAGCTGGTGTTTGGGTGCCGATGGAATCCATTCTTCACCACGGATCACGTGGGTGATTTGCATCAAATGATCATCGACTACGTTCGCCAGATGGTAAGTTGGCAGGCCGTCAGTTTTTAGCAGGATTTGCATGTCGACTTGCGCCCATGGAATTTCTACTTCACCGCGCAGCATGTCATTAAATGTGCAGATACCTTCAGTCGGTACTTTCATGCGGATAACATGCGGCTCACCCGCCGCCAGACGGCGCTCCACTTCTGCAGGCGAAAGCAGCAGGCCGCGGCCATCATAACGTGGGGTTTCACCGCGTGCTTGCTGCTCAGCACGCATCTGGTCAAGTTCTTCACTGGTGGCGAAACAATAGAAAGCATGGCCTTTTTCGACCAGTTCCAGCGCATATTGCTTATAGATGTCCATGCGTTCAGACTGACGATAAGGTGCATGCGGACCACCTACATCTGGACCTTCTGACCAGTTCAGGCCTAACCAGCGCAGGGAATCCAGAATCATCTTTTCAGATTCAGGGGTTGAGCGCAGCTGGTCTGTATCTTCAATCCGTAAAATAAACTCACCGCCATGTTGCTTGGCAAAGCACAGGTTAAACAGGGCGATATAAGCAGTACCTACATGAGGAAAACCAGTAGGAGAAGGGGCAATACGCGTACGAACAGTCATAGTCGAATAAGGTCTGGAATATGAATTTGCCTCTATTATAACGAAAAAGCCATCTACTGAATGCTTTATTCAAACATTGCATGAGATGGCTGTAAAATCGCAGGGAATGGTCAGATTAAGACTGGCCTACAGGCATTTAAGAATGGTTGGGGGAAAAAATGCTTTGTACAAAACGGGTAAAACGCTGGTTTTGTGCGGCAAAGAAATTTTGTGATGGGGTGATTTTTAGGGCCGTCTGCACTTTCAGATTATCTTCCGTATACAGGGTCTTATCTGTCTTGTGCTGTTGCAGCGCTTTTTCAATCGGAGAGTTTTTGACTTCGAGTTGGTTAATCAGAGTTTTAGGTGCAGTGTTTTTCACGACCACCGCATGACCGAACTGTGTAGTCAACAGCATGATTAGGCTCAGGATGCTGGTTGTCAATAGACTGGTTTTCATTTACAAACCTCCCCTTGGCTATGATTGGACTTATTTTGCTTAAAATGTTTTTTTAATACTAAGTCTACAATTTAATATAGAGAATTAAAACTGTATCACATTTTTTACAAAAAAGTCTAAATAATGGTATAAAACTTTACCAAAAACGGCATTTCCCCTCTTGAGGGCGTATTTTTAGCAAATAACTATGAAGAGAACGTGAAGAACTGTCTTTTATTGTAGCAAGAGATTCACTTTTAACCGAATTTGTATCTGTGTTTAAGACCTGAAAAACCTTTTAAAACCCTTTTTATTTGGTTGTTATTCTTATAATTATTTGATTTTAAATAAAATTATTTTTTTACAGAATACCTGAGCCTAACCGCTACTTTTCTTTATTTAAAGTAAAGCTCTTAGCTCTCAACTTTTGTAAAAAATGGATAATTGTAAAGGGTCAAAATCTCAACCAGGATTTTTAAATACTTTTTATAAGCTCCTCCAGAAATTAATCTGTTTAATGGTGCCTTATTGACTAGCTGTACTTAAAGCCACCCTGATCTACGGTCTGAGCCTGCTCGAAGCTCAAATTGGAAGGTTGATTATCCATTTTTCTCATATAGAAAGAATAAAATACTATATATTAGCGGAAGTCGGGTATCTTCAATTTTTTATTGAATAAAAACAATACATTGTACTTATATTGTTTTTATTCCATCAAGTTTTTCAGGGAGATGCTGAATTGCGATAAATCACTTTGTTCCATATAGTTCTCTCCATGATAGATGAACCTCCATATGGCTATGAAAACTGAATTGAAATCGTTGTTTCGTGCAGCATTACTGGCAACCGGTCTGGCGATGACTGCAACTGTGACCCAAGCCGCAGATCGTCAGTTCCTGAATGTATCTTATGATGCGACACGTGAATTTTATGATGAGTTCAATAAGTCTTTCGGTGCTTACTGGAAAAAACGCACCGGTGTGGATGTCAACTTTAAACAGTCACATGGCGGTTCTGGCAAGCAGGCACGTTCTGTTGTCGATGGCCTGAAAGGTGACGTTGTGACACTGGCGCTGGCAAATGATATTGAAGAAATTGTGCGTTCTGGACAGATTCAGCCAGGGTGGCAAAAAGAATTTCCGCATAACTCTGCGCCTTACACCTCGACCATTGTATTTATGGTGCGTAAAGGCAACCCGAAAGGCATTAAGGACTGGACCGACCTGACTAAACCGGGTGTGGAAATCATTACGCCAAACCCGAAAACTGGTGGTTTGCCACGTTGGGTCTATCTGTCTGCTTGGGGGTATGCTGAAAAACAGCCAGGCGGTAGCAAAGCCAAAGCGCAAGACTTTGTAGCTAAACTCTATAAAAATGTCAAAGTGATGGATTCGGCAGCACGTGCATCCATGACCACCTTCGCTGAGAGAGGCATTGGTGATGTGTTATTGACCTGGGAAAATGAAGCCTTGGTTACCCAAAAAACTTTGGGCAAGGACAAATTTGACATTATCTATCCATCTTTAACCATTCTTACAGAGCCTTCAGTCGCGATTGTAGACCGCACAGTGGAAAAAAATGGTAATAAATGGCTGGCGACTGGCTATATCAATTACCTGTATTCACCACTGGGGCAAGAGATGGCAGCCAAGCATTTCTACCGTCCACATAATAAAAAAGTACTGGCCAAGTATTCTGCACAATTCCCTAAAATCAACACCTTTACCATTGATGAGGTGTTTGGTGGCTGGAGCACAGCACAGAAAACTCACTTTGCCAATGGAGCGATCTTTGACCAGATTTACAATAGTAAACGTTAATCATCGTTTGGTTATTTAAGTTGTCCACAAAAAAGCCTCTTTGAAGAGGCTTTTTTGTTATTTTAGCCGGCTAAACATGCTGGAAAGAAAATAAAAATGGTTTTCTGCATGAAAAGTAATATTTATCTACAAAAAGTCATTTGGAGCTTTATACAAACAGAGTGATAATGTGCAGTTAAATTTTTCGCCTTAATTATTGAGTTGTTATGTCACATATTTCTGTACTACTTCACGAAACGATTGATGCCTTGCTGGCTGGTCGCAATACAGGAGTTTATGTGGATGGAACCTTTGGGCGTGGTGGACATACGCGTTTATTATTGTCGAAATTAGATGAACATGCGCGTGTTTATGCTTTTGATAAAGATCCGCAGGCTCTTGCCGTGGCAGCTGAGCTGGAACAGCAAGATCCGCGTTTTAAAATTATTCATGCCAGCTTTGCCGATTTAAAAGAGGCACTGGCTGAACAGGGCATAGACAGTGTGGATGGGGTTATGGCTGACCTGGGAGTGTCTTCACCTCAACTGGATCAAGCCGAGCGGGGCTTTAGTTTTATGAAAGACGGTCCCCTGGACATGCGAATGGATAATTCACAGGGACCTACTGCGGCAGAATGGCTGATCGAGATTGAAGAAGAGGCTTTGGCTAATATTATTTTCCAGTATGGCGAAGAGCGTTATAGTCGCCGTATTGCCAAAGCCATTAAAAAGGCCGGCTATATTGCAACCACAGGCGAGCTGGCAGAAATTGTTAAGGTGGCGCATCCTAAATGGGAAAAAAATAAGCATGCTGCCACCCGCACTTTTCAAGCAATTCGTATTGCTATTAATAAAGAATTGGAAGATATTGAAATCTTCTTGCCTCAGGCAGTCGATATTTTAAAACCGGAAGGCCGTCTGGCGGTGATCAGCTTTCATTCACTCGAAGACCGGTTGATTAAACAGTTTATTCAAAAAGAATCGACACTCGCAGAAGACTCGGGGTGGGGCATGCCGCAACAACAGAAGGATACGCGACGTTTAAAAAAAGTGGCTCGTGTAAAGGCAAGTGAGGAGGAGGTGAAGGCCAATCCTCGGTCACGCAGTGCATGGCTGCGGGTTGCAGAACGTTTAGCTTAATAGGCACATCATGAAAACTGAAGTGGTTGGTAAAAAAACAGATAAGTTGTGGCTGAAAAAAGCCGTTACTTATATCGTGCTGGTACTGATGATCTTTGTCAGTGCAGTATTTGTGGTATTTCAAGTGTTTGAATATCGTCAGGACAACCGGAAACTGAGTACCTATCTGCGTGAACGTGATGATCTGAATGCAGAATGGGGACGTTTGCTGATTGAACAGCAGACTTTTGGAGCGACTGCGCAGATTGGTACGCGCGCGGTTACCCAGTTAAGGATGTACTCGCCACCGGTGTCACAAAGCGTTGTGATTTCCTTACCACAGACTTCAGATGAGAAAAAATAAGGCTAGTGCTTCAACATGGTAGACAAGAGAAAAAAGCAACCGGTACGTAAAAGGCAGTCAGTCACTGATAAAAATACCTCAAATATTTATATCAACCGTTTCTATCTGATGTGGGCAGTGGTGCTGCTGTGTTTTATCGTTTTGATCGGGCGCGCCTTTTATGTGCAAATTATCAATAAAGATTTTCTGCAAAATAAAGCCAATGCCAACATTTTAAGAACCAATACCATCAAAGCCATGCGTGGCGTGATTTATGACCGCAATGGCGTGCCGCTGGCCATCAGTACGCCCATCATGAAAATCGTGATTGACCCGCGGGACTATTTTGAAAATAAACAGCTCTATGAAGAGACCATGCTGGCCTTGGAAAAAGAGCCAAATAGCCGCAAACTGAAACGTCAGCTGCCGGATAAAAACCTGAATCTGGATGAGCTGGCAGATGCTGTCGGGATGGATCGGGCCGAATTGCGCAAGAAAATGGATGAGCGTCAGCGTTCGCGTTATCTGGTGCTGAAAAAAGAAGTACCGCCCCAGCAGGCGGAGCTGATCATGCAGCGTAATTTTCAGGGTGTATATACTGAGAAAAATTATAAGCGTTATTATCCGCAGCCACAGCCGAACTCACAGATTATTGGTTTGACCAACAGTGAAGGTACGGGTATTGAAGGTCTAGAAATGCAGCTGAATACCCGCCTGGCAGGTAAAGATGGCGAACAGCAGATTATTCGTGATAAAAAAGGGAACCGTGTCAAGGAGCCGGAAGTCATCAAGGAAGTTGAGCCGGGAGAAAATATTACCCTGAGTATCGACTCACGCCTGCAATACATCATGTATCGTGAACTGACCGCAGCAGGGGTGGCGAATAATGCCCGTTCGGCGACTGCGATTGCGGTGGATGTTAAAACCGGGGAAATTCTGGCGCTCTCTTCCTGGCCATCGTATAACCCGAATGATAAAAATAGTTTGCAGAATAAAGATGCAATGCGTAACCGCGGTGCGATTGACTCTTTTGAGCCGGGTTCAACCATGAAACCGCTGACAGTGGCGATGGCTTTGGAAAGCGGTAAATACACCGCCAATTCAGTGGTCAATACCAGCCCTGGCAGTATGCGTGTCGGCAACCATACTATCCGGGATACCCATAACTATGGGCCATTGACCTTGGGCGGTATTATCCGGAAGTCTTCTAACGTTGGGGTTGCCAAACTAGCCTTGTCTTTGCCGTATGAAACACTGCCAACCTTCTATAAACGTCTGGGTTTTGGCCAGCGCTCTGCGGTGAAATTCCCAGGTGAAAGTGCCGGTTTGATTCTGCCGCCAAGCAAATGGAACGTCTCTGAAGTGGCCACCATGTCGTATGGTTATGGCCTAAATGCCACGGTCCTCCAGTTAGCCGATGCTTATGCAATGCTGGCCAATAAGGGCGTTAAAATGCCACTGAGCCTGTTCAAGCTTGAGGAGCAGCCCCAAGGTGAACAGCTGCTTGATCCAAAGATTGCGGATCAAGTTCTATTAATGATGGAAACAGCCACTTTACCAGGCGGTACTGCCACCCGTGCGGTGGTGCCGGGTTATCGTGTCGCTGGTAAAACGGGTACCGCACACAAGCTACGTGCCGACCGTAAGGGCTATTCGCAGAGTGAATACCGTGCTTTATTTGCCGGTGTTGCCCCGGTGAGTGATCCACGCATTGCCATGGTGGTGGTGGTGGAAAACCCGCAAGGCACCTACTATGGCGGTACAGTATCGGCGCCGGTTTTTGCGCGTGTGATGCAGGAATCCTTGCGCTTACTCAATGTCCCTTTGGACAAACCTTTAGAATCTCCCAAAGTCCAGTAAATAGGTGATTAATGTCTATTACATTCCAAGATATCTACACCGGGCCTGAAGCCGCCGATTGGATGTTACAGTCCTTTCAGGGGTTTGAGCTGGATAGCCGTAAAGTTCAACCGGGACAAATTTTTATTGCCCTGACCAGCTTGTCCCAGCCAGAAAAAACGGCACAATTTGCTCACCAAGCCTTGCAACAGGGAGCACTGGCTGTTATTTCGGAAACTGATCTGGGGCTGTCACCTGCACTGGTCGTGCCAGAGGTACGCTATCTGATGGGACAGTGGCAAAAGCAGTATTTACAGGCGGCTCAGCCAGTTAAACCAGTACGGATTCTGGCGGTAACCGGAACCAATGGCAAGACGACGATTTCCCGTCTGGTGGCAGAGTTGCTGATGCTACAAAGCAAGCCCTGTGCGGTGATGGGTACAACCGGAAACGGAATTCTGCCAAATCTGGAAGCCTCCTCGCATACCACACTGGATGCCTTACAGTTGCAACATGCCTTGCATGGCTATGCAAAACAGGGCGCAGAATTTGCTTCGATTGAAGCCAGTTCGCATGGTCTGGAACAAGGTCGCTTGAATGGTTGTGAGATTGAAATCGCGGCATATAGCAATTTGAGCCGGGATCATCTGGACTATCATGGGACTTTGCAGGCATATGCCGAAGCCAAGTCTGCGCTCTTCAAGTTTGCCGCTCTGAAAGTTGCCATTATCAATCTGGATGATGATTTTGCCGATGTGATGCTGAATGCTGCAAAAAATAATCCAAGCCAGCCTAAAATATTAACTTATTCATTGTCTCAGCCAGCAGACTATCAGGTGCAGGATATCCGCTACAGTATTTCCGGAGCTGCATTCAAACTACTGACTGCACAAGGCAGTTTTAGCATTCGTAGCCCGTTGCTGGGACACTTTAATATTGAAAACCTGGTGGCCAGCCTGATCATGGCAGAGCAGGCCGGTTTTGCACTGGCCGACTTAATCGCGACAGTGCCTGAACTGCAAGGTGCACCAGGACGTATGCAGGTGATTCGTGATGGTGAACGCCTGTTTGTCGTGGATTATGCACATACTCCAGATGCCCTGACTCAGGTGCTGGTTACACTGAAGCGCCATGCGTCGAAAAGGTTATGGGCAGCTTTTGGCTGTGGGGGAGACCGCGACCGTGGTAAACGCCCGCTGATGACTCAGGCTGCGCTGGAGGGCGCCGATATCGCCGTATTGACCTCGGATAATCCGCGTAGCGAAGATCCGGCACAGATTTTTGCCGACATGAAACAAGGCATTGATTTTTCAGGCAAGACCTATCATGAAATTCAGGACCGCCGGGAAGCCATCAAATACACCGTGAAGCATGCACAAGCAGGTGACATTGTGGTGATTGCCGGAAAAGGCCATGAAAACTATCAGGAAATTGATGGAGTTCGTCACTGGTTTGATGATGTGGTCGAAGTTCAGGCAGCAATTGATGCCCGGCATCATACGACAGATTCAGCATTTCCCGCGCATTAGGATTTTACATGCATACCTCAACCACAACGACCGCGGCGCTAGAGCCGTGGAGTATAGAACAATTACAGCAGGCCACCCAAGGCTATTGGCTGAATGATAAAAAGCCTGACGATCAGATCAAGCGAATTTTAACCGATTCACGTCATGCGGAAACTGGCGATGCGTTTTTGGCACTCAAGGGTGAGCGTTTTGATGCGCACGATTTTGTGGCACAGGTCGCTGACCAGGGCTGTCAGCTGGCAATTGTCAGCTCTCCGGTAGATGCCGATATTTGTCAACTGGTGGTAGAAGATACCCGCCTGGCACTTGGACATCTGGGTGCGTACCGCCGTCAGCAGCATTCACAGCTTAAAGTGATTGCCTTGACGGGGAGTAGTGGGAAAACCACCACCAAGGAAATGCTGGGCAGTATTCTTTCACGTCTGGCACCTACCTTGGTGACCCGAGGCAACCTGAACAATGATTTGGGTGTACCGATGATGCTGCTGGAACTGCGTGCCGAGCACCAGTATGCTGTGATGGAGCTGGGTGCCAGTCATCGCGGGGAAATTGATTACACCGCCAATCTGGTGCAGCCCCATGTTGCCGGAATTATCAATATCGGCACGGCTCACCTGGGTGAATTTGGCGGGCGCGATGGCATTTGCCAGGCCAAGTCGGAAATTTATGCGCATATTTCTGAAACTTCGATTGTGCCGGCAGCTGATGATTATGCCGAGACAATCCGTCAGGCCGTGAGTACCAAGCAGGTCTTGAGTTTCGGTGCGGGTGGCGAGGTCTATGCCAGCGAAATCGAGTTACAGTCCCAGTCGGCCCGTTTTGTCCTGAATACACCACAAGGTGCAAAAGTGGTTAATCTGCCATTTGCAGGTGAGCACAATATTGAAAATGCTACAGCTGCCGCTACCTTTGCGCTAGCAATCGGGATCAGCCTGGAGGATATTGTGGCAGGTCTGGAACAGGCTGTGGGAGCTAAAGGTCGTCTGAATTTTATTCAGCACAAAGATTTTTTATTTATTGATGATACCTATAATGCCAATCCGACCTCTATGCGCGCAGCTGCAGAAGTGCTGGCGCAGCAACCGGGCATCCGGGTCATGGTGACGGGAGATATTGGTGAGCTGGGTTCAGCTGCAGCAATGGAACATTATAAACTGGGCCGTGATCTGGTGTCTGTGAAAGGCTTAAACTTTGTTGTGGCAGTGGGTGAGTTTGCACCTGCGGCACAGGAAGGGGCACGTAGTACGCAATATGGTAAAAAAATGCAGGCTTTTTTAAATCAGGAGCAGGCATTGCCATTTTTAATTCATTTGATTGAAACACATCAACCTCAGCCGATGTCTTTCCTGTTTAAGGGGTCACGTTATACCCATATGGAAACCCTAATGGCTGCATTGATGGAGAAACTCTAAATGCTGTTATGGCTATTTGAACAATTGGCGGGCATTGACAGCTCGTTTCAGGTGGTACGTTATTTAACTTTACGTGCCTTGTTAAGTGTCCTGACGGCATTGATGATTGGTCTGGTTCTGGGTCCTATCATGATCCGCAAGCTGCAAGCCCTGAAATATGGTCAGGCGGTCAGCTCGTTCGCACCGGAAAACCATGCCAAGAAAATGGGCACTCCGACCATGGGCGGGATATTGATCCTGTTATCGATCGGGATTTCCACCTTGCTCTGGGCGGACCTTTCCAACCCGTATGTGTGGATTGTCCTGGCGGTGATGGTGATTTTTGGTGCAGTTGGCTGGGCCGATGACTGGATTAAAATCCGTTATAAAGATAATGCCGGTTTGCCTGCCCGTAAGAAATTTTTCTGGACGTCGGTCGGTTCACTTGGAGCCGGGATTGCACTGTATGTAATCGCGCAGCAGCAGACCAATCCGGTACATACTGCGAATATGCTGGATTTGCTGATTCCCTTCTTTAAAGATTTGAGTATTCCTTTATCAGTGATTCCACTGGGGATTGGCTTTATTATTTTCACCTATTTTGTGATTAATGGAGCCTCGAACGCCGTTAACCTCACCGATGGACTGGATGGTCTGGCGATTATGCCAGTGGTTCTGGTGGCGGCTGGTCTGGGGGTGTTTGCCTATCTGGCGGGAGATGTGCGTTTTGCTAACTACTTGCATATTCCCTACGTAAAATATTCGTCTGAGCTGGTGATCATCTGCGCTGCCATGATTGGTGCCGGTCTGGCTTTCCTGTGGTATAACGCCCACCCGGCGCAAGTATTCATGGGTGATGTCGGCGCTTTATCCTTAGGCGCGATGCTGGGTACGATCGCCGTAATGGTGCGTCAGGAAATTGTATTTGCCATTATGGCCGGTGTATTTGTCGTCGAAGCCATTTCAGTTTTCCTGCAAATCGGTTCATTAAGAATGCGTAATAAACGTGTCTTCCTGATGGCACCGCTACATCACCATTATGAGAAAAAAGGCTGGCGTGAAACTCAGGTGGTAATTCGTTTCTGGATTATTACAATTATGCTGGTAGTTTTGGGCTTAATGACCTTAAAATTGCGTTAAGTAATGCATTGGAAAAAGTCGGCGCATGCCGGCTTTTTTGTTTTGGAGAAAATGATGAATCTACTCATGTGCCCAGTCTGTCGTGAGCAGCTTAGCTTAAATGCGCGTAGCTGGCGCTGTGAGAATCAGCATAGTTATGATGTGGCCAAGCAGGGTTATGTGAATCTGCATGTGGTACAGCATAAACACAGTAAAAATCCGGGCGATACACCAGAATCGGTGCAGGCACGCCGGGCTTTTTTAAGTGCAGGTCATTACGCCCCCTTACAGCAGGCGGTCGTCAGAAAAATCCGTGAGCTGCGGATTGAAAACCTGCTGGATATCGGCTGTGGTGAAGGCTATTACACTGATGCCATGCAGGCTGAAGTAATGCAATGTGTCGGTGTCGATATTGCCAAGAATGCCATTCAGGTGGCCGCCAAGCTAAATAAAGAAGTGACCTGGGTGGTGGGGACCGGGGCAACCTTGCCGGTACTGGATGAGTCGATTGATTTGTGTACCAGCTTATTCAGCCCGATTCCACAACAGGAGATTCTGCGGGTTCTGAAACCGAAGTCATATTTGATGGTGGTGACCCCAGCACCACAGCACTTATATGCTCTGCGTGAAGCCCTATTTGAAGAGGTGAAGCCGCATGAACCACAAAAGTTTGTCGAGCAGCTCAAAGATGGCTTTGATCTGCTCAGTGAACAGCTAGTAGAAGCCCCTATGACGCTGTCACAGGCTGATCTTAAACATCTGATAGCCATGACCCCCTATGCCTATAAGGCCAAAGCGGAACGCCGTCAGGCACTTGAGCAGCAGGAGCAGTTTGAGTTACAAGCTCACTATCAGATTTATCTGTTTCAAAAGAAATCACTTTAAAAAATCACGCAACAAAAAGCCCTCACTGGAGGGCTTTTTTGATGCGGGCTGTAAAATTTACTGTACTTGTTGGATCAGGTTGTCGAGCGCATCAGCACGTTTGGGTTGTAAGGGCTGTTCCTGTGACGTCGGTGGAGTCACAGGTGCTGGCGCCGGCTCTTCGGCTGGAAGAGTAATTTTCTCTCCCGGCAGATCGTCAAAATCACTCTCTGCACGCTTCGGTACCACCACTGGGGCAGGGCGGTACAGTGGAGTTGCCAGTGGCGGAGATGAAGGATCCCGTTGTTCGGCTTCTGGCACTTCCTTAGAGCGGTTTAGAGGAGCTTTGGCATTTCGGTCCAGGCGTACCCAAGCCTCTGGCTCGCCTTTTAAAGCATTGCCCATGAAGTCAGTCCAGATTGGCAGGGCAGCGACTCCTCCATATTCACGACGACCTAAAGTGGTCGGCTGGTCAAAGCCCACCCAGGTTACTGTAACCAGTTTGCCATTGAAACCTGCGAACCAGGCATCTTTGGCGTCATTGGTGGTTCCAGTTTTCCCGCCAATATCACCACGCCCAATTCTTAGGGCAGCGCGTCCGGTACCATGCTGAATGACATCACGCAGAATATTGGCCATGTCATAGGCCGAGCTGGATTTTAAAATACGCTGTGCCTGACGATAGTTGCTGGCTTCAGCTGAAATCTGTGGTGCCACAGTTTTCTTTTCCAGTGCTGCATTATTCAGCTCAATAGCTTCATCATCAGGCCTGATCACTTCAGCCGAAGCAGGAGCGTCTGCTTTGGTATTAAGACATGAAATGCAGGCATATTCAGGTTTGGCCATAAAAATGGTATTGCCATGCGCATCTTCAATACGGGTAATAAAATGGGGCTGAATGCGATAACCGCCATTGGCAAAAGTTGCATAGCCTGTGGCCATCTGGATGGGTAAAACCTGTGGTGTACCGAGTGCAATAGTATAGTTACGCGGAATCTGGCTATCTTGCAGACCAAAATCCATAAACAGCTGCCGGGTGCGTTCAATACCGACTGACTGTAGCAGGCGTACCGAAACGGTATTACGGGATAGATAAAGTGCACGGCGTAATGGAATCATACCTAGGTAACGGCCATCCGAGTTACGTGGACTCCATTTACCAATAGTGATTGGCGCATCATTCACCATGGTATGTGGGGTCATGCCACGTTCTAAAGCCAGTGCATAAACGAAGGGCTTAATGATCGAACCAGGTTGCCGCCAGCCTTGAATGGCCCGGTTAAATTTGGACTGATAAAAATTATAGCCGCCTACCACCGCTTCAATCGCACCATTATTCGGGTTGATTGCAATCAGCTGACCCTGTGCTTGCGGAATTTGCACCAGTGACCAGGAGCTTTTATCCTGATTAGGTCTTAAACGGACAATATCTTTAACTTGAACAACTTGTGATGCTCGGTTCGGTGCAGCCCCCACGCTGTTGACGTTACGATAGGGACGCGCCCAAGACATGCCTGACCAAGGAACAGTCACAGTCGTACCATCCTGCATCAGAGCTTCAAAGCTATTCTTATGCACCTGAGTGACCTGAGCAGGAAAAGTATTGGCATAGGCACGGAAATTGCTCAGTGGCTGATTATGGGCTTCTGCCCCACGCCAGCCATGACGGCGATCATACGCCTCCAAACCATTTTGCACAGCTTGTTCGGCATAGGCCTGCCGTTGACTATGAATGGTGGTATAGACTTTATAGCCGGAATCTACAGCCTGCTCTCCCAGGTTTCTGACCAGTTCTGCCCGGACCATTTCGCCCACATAGGGAAATTTGTTACGGGTACTGCGATCCGGCATATCCAGGTTAACTGGCTCGGCAATAGCCTCTTGGTATTGCGTCTGGTTGAGATAACCCAATTGCAGCATACGTCCCAAAATCCAGTTGCGGCGCTCTAAAGCACGTTTGGGATTGGCGACCGGGTTATAACGGGAAGGGGCTTTGGGTAAACCTGCAATCATTGCCATTTGGGCAGTCGAAAGCTCTTCCAGACTTTTGTTATAGTAAATTTTGGCAGCTGCCGCGATGCCATAAGCATTTTTACCCAGGAAAATTTTATTGACATATAACGTCAAAATTTCTTCTTTTTTCAGGTTCTGTTCAATTTTTCGTGCCAGAAAAATTTCAGTCAGCTTACGCTTTAAAGTACGTTCGGGACTTAAATAATAATTCTTTGCAACCTGCATGGTGATGGTGGAACCGCCCGTCTGTACATCGGAACCCGTTACACTTTCACTGAGTGCCCGTCCCAGGCCTTTAAAACTGATGCCGCTATGCTCAAAAAAGCTGGAATCTTCGGCCGCCAGAAAGGCATGAATAAACTCAGGTGGAATTTGTTCATATTTCACGGGAACCGAAAGTTTGCCGCCATACTCGGCAATTAGCTCATTATCCGCACTAAAAACTTGCAGGGGCTTTAATAGGGGGGCCTTTTGCAGTGTGGACATTTCAGGCAAAGATGGGGCAATATAGAGATACATGCCATAGAAACCCATCGGAACTGAGATCGCTATAATAATAATGATCAAAAAAAATGGATGAACAAGGCCTGAACAAGATAGCTTTTTCATAACAAGTAAGTTTTAATAAGAGCTAATGGCAAACTAATGAGCGATCAGTATATCCTTTAGATATGCATATTGTTAGATGAGTTATTGTATCTATATAAAATTATAGGCGTACTCAGTTGGTAAGCTGTATTTTTATTGGGGATAAAAAAATAATAGGAAAATGATGGTGCGCAGATTATATCGTAAGCCAAATAAGGGGTTAATGGGGGTTGATATTAGTTCGACTTCTGTAAAGTTGTTAGAGTTATCTGTAAAAAGTGGCCGTTATTGGGTAGAAAGCTATGCACTGGTTCCTTTACCAGAAAGCAGTGTGGTTGAAAAAAATATTTTAAATCCAGAAGCTGTGGGAGATGCTCTGGCACGTGCGATTAATCTAGCCAGTCTCCAATCTAATCAAGCCGCTTTTGCCATTCCAACTTCAATGGTGATTACCAAAACTATTGAAATGGACGCTGATATGTCTGATGAGGAACGGGAAATTCAGATTCGTGAAGACGCTGAACAATATATTCCCTTTCCTTTGGATGAGGCCAGTCTGGATTTTGAAGTCCTGCCGGATCGCCTCGCGAACCCAAACCGGGTCAATGTGCTCTTGGTTGCGACCCGAATCGAGAATGTCGAAACACGTTCTGAAGTGCTGCAAATCGCTGGAGTAACTCCCAAGATTGCCGATGTCGAAAGCTTTGCGCTGGAGAATGCCTTTAAGGTATTTTCAGACACCTTGCCGATGGGGGTCAATACGGTCGGTATTCTGGATATCGGACATAGCATGACCACCCTGTCTGTTATGCAAAACAATAAAATCATTTATACCCGTGAACAGGTGTTCGGTGGCAAACAGCTGACTCAGGAAATCCAGAATCGTTACGGACTGTCTTTTGAGGAAGCCGGGCGTGCCAAAAAAAACCGTGCCTTGCCGGATGATTATGATGTCGAAGTATTGGAGCCGTTTCTGGATGCCGTGGTGCAACAGGCTGCGCGTTCCTTGCAGTTCTTCTTTTCATCTTCACAATTTAATGAAATTGATCATATTTTATTGGCAGGGGGGAATGCCAATATTCCGGGGCTGGCGAAATTGTTACAGCAGAAACTAGGCTACCGGGTCACCATCGCAAATCCATTTTTACAAATGGGCTTTGCTCCTCAAATCGATATTAAAAAAATTGAAAATGATGCGTCCTCACTCATGATTGCATGCGGTTTGGCATTGAGGAGTTTTGATTAATGGCAAGAATTAACCTACTTCCTTGGCGTGATGAGCTAAGAGTTAAAAGAAATAATGAATTTGTGGCAATTTGTGTGGGGGCACTTTTTCTGGGGTTAGCAGCAGCAGGATCGACCTGGTTTTACTATGACCATAAGCTGCAGGATCAGGAACAGGCCAATCAGCTAATTGTCAGTACGAACCAAAATCTGGATGTGCAGCTGAAGGCTCTGGAGGGCTTGCAAGAACAGCGTAATGCCATTGTGGAACGCATGAAGCTGATTCAGGGCTTACAGACCCAGCGCCCAATTGCGGTACATCTGATTGATGAGATTGTACGGGTCACTCCAAGCAATATGTACATTACCAAATTTCAGCGTAGTGGCGATAAATTTACCATTGAAGGTAAAGCTGAAAGCCCAAATACGGTTGCAGAATTATTACGTAATCTGGAAGCTTCCTCCTGGTACCGGAATGCGTTTATGAATGCATTTCTGGTGGCAGAAGCCTCAAAAGAAAAAGCGCCTAGTTCGGTTATTCCACGTGTGGAAGAATCCTATGGAAGTTTTACGGTAACGGTTGATCTGGATCAGATTAATCAGCCTGTCCTGACCGAAGAACAACAGCCAGTTAGTCCTGCAGCGGGAGCATCATCATGAGTAATCAAGAATTTGATGAGTTCAGCCAAGAGACAGTGGCTGTTCCTAGAAAAAAAATGACGGTTGAAAAGTTCTTTCAGCAGTTTAATACCCTGGACCCGAATAATTACGGTAGCTGGCCTTTATCGGTCAAGATTAGCTGCTGGATTTTTATTATCGTCCTGATTTTTATGCTGGTGTATTTTATTGTGATTCGCAGCACCATTGAATCGATTTCGCAGGCCAATGCACAGGAACAGAACCTGCTCAATGAGTTCCGTGAAAAAGAATCTAAATTGCGTAATTTGCAGCAGTATCAGATTCAGTTACAGGAAATGGAAGCACGTTTTAACCAGCAGTTAGAACAGTTGCCTAAAGAAACTGAAATTCCGGGGCTGGTCGAAGATATTAACCTGAGTGGAGTGAACTCTGGTTTAAAATTCAAAAATATTCGTCTGGAGCCTGAAGTTAAGCAAGAATTCTTTATTGAACAGCCCATCGCTATTGAGGCCACTGGGGACTATCACGCATTTGGTTCTTTTGTCAGCAGCATTGCCGGTCTATCCCGGATTGTAACGCTGCATGATTTCACTATTAGCGGTACTGAAAGCCAGGAAAAGAAATCTGAAATTCCTGTGATTGACTATATCGTTAAAGCCAAGACTTATCGTTATGTTGGGAATAGTGATGATGCCTCATCCCCAACGAATAACGCCAGTACCACGGGGGCTCAATAATGAATATCATTAAAATGACATCGGCCTTGACCCTTGGTTTTTTACTGGCAGGCTGTGAATCCAGAATTGATCTGGTCAATCAGGAAATGGCCAATATTCGTAATCAGCCGCCTTTACCGATTGAGCCTGCGCCAGACTTTTTGCCTGTAGAAACGTTTAATTATGCAGCCCATTCACTGAAAAGCCCTTTTTTACCAAGCTCACTGGCAGCTGAACTAAAAATTATGGCAGGTAAGCGGGTTTATCCAAATTTATCACGTCAATTACAGCCATTGGAAAGTTATCCGCTGGAAACCTTGAGCATGAAAGGGACAATGAGAAATCAGGCAGGACAGATTCTGGCTCTGATGCAAACTCCAGACGGCGAAATTGAGCGGATACAGCGGGGCAGTTATATGGGGCTGAATCATGGTCGAGTGGTTAATATTACACCCACTCAGATTGACTTGATTGAGATTATTCCAGATGGCCGTGAGGGGTATGTGGAACGACCACGAAGTCTGGTTCTGATCGGACCAGCGCCATAAGTTTTAAGGAATAAAAATGAATAAGAGTATGAAAGAATTTATTTTTGGGGATGCTAATACAATGACTCATGTGTTTCGTCAGTTTTCAATGGGGGCTGTAGCGATTGCGGTCATGCAGGCAGCAAGCGCACAGGTGGCCTTGACCAATGTGGTCGCAATGCAGATTCCTGGACAAGGTACAGAAATTCGGGTCATGTTCAATGGTTTGCCACCGCAACCACAAGCGTATCAGTTGGAATCTCCTTCCCGGCTCATTCTGGATTTTGATCAGGCCCAGCAAAATCTTAAACAGGCCCATATTCCGGTCGCTACAGCTGAAGCTAATTCCGTGGATGTCAGCTCGGATGCTGAGCGTGCGCGCTTGACAGTGAACCTGGCTAAAGCAGGGGCGTTCACCACGCGCACTGAAGGTAATACCTTTATTCTTAAAATTAATTCGGCCAGCTCGCTAGCAACTGTACAGCCGGTTATAGAACAACAGAAAGTGGCTCAAGGCATTAGCAATATCAGTTTCCAGCGTGGTTCCCAAGGTGAAGGCCAGGTGGTGATTGATCTGGCCGGCAGTAATACCCCGGTAGATGTACAGCAGCAGGGCACTAAAGTCATTGTGCGCACTCTTGGAAGCAAGATTCCTGCGCATTTAACGCGTCGCTTGAATGTGAATGATTTCGCTACGCCTGTGTCGACAGTAGATGCTGTTAACCAGAATGGCAGTGGTGTTATTACTATCCAGTCAGGTGAAAGTTATGAATATATGGCCTATCAGACAGATAACCGGCTGACGATCAGCCTGAAGCGCCCTGAAGCGAAAAGTCCGCTACGTCCCAAAGAAATGACTTATACGGGCAAGAAAATCTCGCTTGATTTCCAGGATATTGAGGTACGTCGTGTGCTCCAGCTGCTGGCTGATTTTACCGATATCAATATGGTCGCAGCTGATAGTGTGCAGGGAAATATTACCTTGCGCTTGAAAGATGTGCCTTGGGATCAGGCGCTGGACATTGTACTGAAAACCAAAAATCTGGACAAGCGCCGTAATGGCAATGTCATCTGGATTGCACCGGTTACTGAATTGATCAAAGCTGAGGAAGAAGAGGCCAAAGCCTTAGCGCAAAGCGTAAAACTGGCACCGATTCAAACGGAATATATGCAGCTCAGTTATGCTAAAGCAGCAGAAATTGAAAAACTGATTACACAAAATAAAGGGTCATCCAATTCAGGCAGCTCAACTGGGAGCAACAATAATGATGATAAGGAAAGTTTATTAAGTTCACGTGGTTCTGTTTCTATTGATGCCCGTACCAATACTTTAATTGTCAATGATACTCAGGCTTTTATTGACAAAATTCGTAACCTGGTTGATCTGCTGGATGTACAAGTCAAGCAGGTGATGGTGGAGGCGCGCATCGTACGGGCCACGACTGACTTTACCAAAGAAATGGGCGTGAAGTGGGGTATTCTGTCACAGGGGATTACTAATAATAATCACCTGCTGGTGGGCGGGAGCGATACTACAATATGGGATCTTAGAGAACCTGAACTCGATAGTGAAACTGGTCGCTGGACTTATGATATTCAACGACCAGATAACCTGAATGTAGACCTGGGAGTCACCAGCCCTGGTGCCAGCCGGATTGCTTTTGGCCTAATCAGTTTATCTGACTTTATGCTTGACCTTGAGCTTTCTGCCTTGCAGGCTGACGGTTATGGCGAAGTTATCTCGACGCCTAAAGTCATGACTGCAGACAAGCAAAAAGCGATAGTTACGTCCGGTTCGCAGATTCCTTATCAGTCTGCAGAAGGGGGCGGTGCGAATGCGGTTTCAACTACCGAGTTTATTGATGCAACCTTAAGTCTGGATGTAACCCCAAGTATTACCCCAGATGGTAAGGTTCAAATGGAACTGAATATCACCAGTGACTCTCCAGGAAACCCGACGCCAACAGGCCAGTTAACGATCAACAAAAATCAGATCAATACCAATGTATTGGTCGGTGATGGAGAAACAGTAGTACTGGGCGGTATTTTTGAGCAGGAAACCCGTAATGCACAAACCAAGGTTCCATTCCTGGGAGATATTCCGTATTTAGGGCGTTTATTCCGTAAAGATTTGAAATCGGACAACAAGCGCGAGCTGCTGATTTTTGTTACACCTCGAATTGTTAATGACAGTGTTTCAAGAAATCATTAATATATTTTGAATTTAACAAAATGAATAGGTGACTCCTTGCCAAGCAAAGAGTTTGAAACCCTGCCAAATATCTATTTGGTAGGGCCGATGGGGGCCGGTAAAACAACAGTAGGACGACATCTGGCGGAATTGTTAGGACGTGAATTTCTGGATAGTGATCATGAAATTGAGCGGAAAACAGGTGCTACGATTCCTTGGATCTTTGAAAAAGAGGGTGAACAAGGGTTTCGAAGTCGTGAAACTGTGGTCATTGATGAGTTAACCTCAAGGCCACAACTGGTACTTGCAACCGGTGGTGGCGCAATTACCCAAGCCCCAAATCGAAATTATCTGAAACAGCGCGGAATCGTTGTTTATCTTTATACTCCAGTTGAAATTCAGCTACAACGTACCTATCGCGATAAAAACCGCCCACTCCTTCAGGTCGAAAATCCGGAACAGAAGCTACGTGATTTACTGGCGGTCCGTGATCCGTTATATCGTGAAGTGGCAGATTATATTATTGAGACCAATCAAGGCGCTGCACGCGACCTGGCGCAGCGGATTTTACATCTCATTCTTTCCAAAAAATAAGTTTAGTTGAATAAAGTGGTTCCATCATGCAAACCTTATACGTAGAACTCGGTGATCGTCGTTATCCAATCTATATTGGCAGTCAGCTCGATCCTCAGCAATTACTTGTGCCTTATCTTCATGGCAAACAGGTGATGATTGTGAGCAATGCAACGATTGCACCACTTTATCTTCAGCATTATCAGGCAGCCCTCGAACAGCTAGGTAAAACGGTGGCTACCTGTATTTTGCCTGATGGTGAAAAATACAAAAACATTGAACACCTGAACCTGATTTTTGATGCCTTGCTGGAAGCTGGATTTAACCGCGATTGTACCGTCCTGGCATTGGGTGGGGGGGTGATCGGTGATATGGCCGGTTTTGCTTCGGCCTGTTTCCAGCGCGGGGTCTATTTTGTTCAGGTACCGACCACCTTGCTGTCTCAGGTAGACTCTAGTGTGGGTGGAAAAACCGGGATCAACCATCCGCTGGGTAAAAATATGATTGGTGCTTTCCAGCAGCCTCAGGTGGTACTCGCGGATATGTCTCAACTGAAGACCTTGCCGGCGCGTGAACTGTCTGCCGGACTGGCTGAAGTGATTAAATATGCGCTCTTGGGTGATGAGTCATTTTTAGTATGGCTTGAGCAGCATATGGAAGCCTTGGTGGCTGGTGATGCCGTATTGCTGGCCGAAGCCGTCTATCGGTCATGTGCACATAAAGCACGTATTGTGGCCAATGATGAGAAAGAGCAGGGTGAGCGTGCGCTCCTGAATCTTGGTCATACTTTTGGTCATGCCATTGAATCTTATCTAGGCTATGGTGAATGGCTGCATGGCGAGGCTGTGGCAACTGGTATGGTTATGGCGGCTGATCTGTCACAGCGCATGGGATGGATTTCAGCAGCAGATCTGGAGCGTACAAAAAAAATCATTTCTCGTGCCAAACTACCAATCGTTTGTCCTAAAATTCCTCTGGATGAGTTTCTGGCCTATATGGCCCATGATAAGAAAGTCTTAAATGGCCAGTTACGTCTGGTATTATTGAAACAGCTCGGACATGCCGTGATTACCCGCGACTTCGATGTCGAGTTAATGAAACAGGCAATTTTAGCCAATCAGGCACAGGTTTAAATTGATATGGCAGCATTAGGTACCCCTTGGCAAAAGATTCAGCATTATTTCTGGCTGGTCTGTAGCGTATGCTGCCTGCTTGCTGCGCTGATCTTTTGGTCTATGACTGATTCTGAGGAGCTGGTAGAGATCCAAAAGCAGCCAAAATCTGAAGAAGAAGTTCAGATTCAGCCCGAAAAGGTGGCTTCTATGACTCATCTTGGTGCATTGCAAGATGAGGTCAAACCTTTAGACCTAAATACACGTATTGTGGTGACAGCAAGCCACGAACCTGAGTTTCGTGGCAGTAAATATATCAGTGAAAACAAAAAACAGTATGTTATTGAACTGTTTCGGGTAGGGCAGGAAGCCATTCTCAAAAGCTTTCTTAAGAAACAGAGCGACCGTAAGCCTTTCACTTATGTGCGTGTTTCGGGTGAGAATCAGCCTGAACAGTTTGTATTGCTGTATGGTTTATATAAAACAGCCAATGAAGCGAACCAGGCCTTATCAAGCCTGAACCTCAGTCTACCAAAGTCGGTGCAACCTGAAGTTGTACAGCTGCAGCGTTATGCCGGTCTGGTGGATGGGCTGGGATCGGAAGAGCTGAACAGCAATCAAAAGCTGTACGAGATTCGCCTGAAAAATGTGCCTTTACCGAGAGTAGAGGAATCCATCCGACCCAAAAATGATGCATCACCGAAAACTTCAGCTGGCTCTGGTACTGCAACAACCAGCACAACCGTTGTTCGCCGTGACGAATCTGGCAAGGTGGTCGATGTGAAAAAATCAGAAAGTGCCGTCGAGAATGCGCCACGCCCAGAAACCAATCCACGTCCTCAACCGCAGGAAAACGAGATTCGTGATCCCTTTAACTAATCCGGTCTAAAATAGCGCACCAAGCGATGACAAGAATCAAAAGTGAACATTTTTGGTGCGAAAAATATATAGCTTTGTCTTCTTTCTCATAAGTCATTCTAGCGCGCTTTTATCAATCATTGTTTGATCAAGACCAGGGACATTTCCTGCTTGCAGGAGAGGTTGAGGGAGAGGTGCTTATACCACCCTCATTCTCTTGCGGTGCATGCTGCTCCTCCCACAGAGAATATCTATTTAAACATGTGAATCGGCTCATCATTGTTTTATGGATAGAAGAAATTTAATAAGTATTTGTTTTTAATAAATTTTTAATTTATATGTCAAAAATTGGCATGCAATTTGCTTTCTTGCTGGGTGAGTGAAATGAATCTCCCTGTTTTGGCATGACGGTCATTGAATAACTGGGTGCTATAGTCATATTTCTGGCTCATTTTTATATCATGTATCAGCAAAATGAATTTTATTTTTCTTATATTCGGTTTAAAAAGGAGAGTAGAGGAAAGATAAGAGAGCCTGAATATTGCTGTAAAGAGGCTATTTTCCAGATCAGACCGGACGCCATCACATAGAAGAGTTTAGATTGTTTAATCGCCTATTGGCTTCGTGAGAAAGAAGGGTACGCTATGCACATGCCATCGCCTAATACTGTAGCTCCCGCTCAAGGTTTATATCAGCCGGATGAGTTTAAAGATAACTGTGGTTTCGGTTTAATCGCCCATATGCAGGGTGAGGCCAGCCATGATCTGGTCAAGACCGCGATGCATAGTCTGAGCTGCATGACCCACCGTGGGGGGATTGCCGCAGATGGCAAGACTGGAGATGGCTGTGGTTTGCTGTTGGCGATGCCTAAACAGTTCTTTCGTGAAGAAGCAAAAAAACTTAGTGATATCACGCTCAGTGAAATATTTGCTGTCGGTACGGTGTTCTTAAGCCTGGATCCTGCAATTGCAGCACATGCTAAAAAGATTCTTAGCAAAGAAATTGAGGCAGAAGGCTGCCGCGTGCTGGCCTGGCGTGTGGTTCCAACCAATAATCAGGCGCTGGGTGAAATTGCCCTGCAGTCTTTGCCTGCATTTGAGCAGGTTATGGTCAATTGCCCGATGGGGGTGACGGAGGTTGAGTTCAACCGCAAACTGTTCTTGGCGCGTCGTCGTGCAGAGCAGCAGTTGAGTCATGATACCGCATTTTATGTGACCACCTTGTGTTCCAGCGTCATTAGCTATAAAGGCTTGATGATGCCTGCTTATATTGCGCAGTTTTATCTTGACCTTGCCGATGAGCGTTTGGCTTCTCATATTGTGGTGTTCCACCAGCGTTTTTCGACCAATACTTTACCGCGCTGGCCTCTGGCGCAGCCCTTCCGTTATCTTGCGCATAATGGTGAAATTAATACCATTACTGCCAACCGTAACTGGGCAATGGCGCGGACCCCGAAATTCGAAAATCCGCTCTTACCGGGTCTAACTGATCTGACACCGATTGTAAACCGCACTGGTTCAGACTCTTCAAGCCTCGACAACATGCTGGAGATTCTGGTCGGTGGTGGCATGGATCTGTTCCGCGCCCTGCGCATGCTGGTGCCACCTGCCTGGCAAAACGTGGAAACTTTAGATGCCGATCTGCGTGCATTTTATGAATTTAACTCAAAACACATGGAAGCCTGGGATGGTCCGGCTGGTCTGGTCATTCAGGATGGCCGTCACGCGATCTGTATGCTGGATCGTAATGGTTTGCGCCCTGCACGTTGGGTGATCACCAAAAATGGCTATATTACCCTAGCCTCTGAAATCGGGGTTTGGGGCTATGAGCCTGAAGACGTGATCTCTAAAGGTCGGGTTGGTCCGGGGCAAATTCTGGTGATTGATACTTTTACCGGAAAAATGCTCGATACCCAGGATGTCAGCAATCACCTGAAAAAAATGCGTCCTTACCGTGAGTGGCTGCGTGAAAACTCAGTGCGTGTGCAGGGTAGTCCGGAACTGGAAGAATATCTATGCGATCAGGGCCTAAAAGGCGAAGAGCTTAAAGCTGCACAGAAAATGTTCATGGTGACTTTTGAAGAGCGCGATCAACTGCTTCGTCCTATTGCAGAAAGCGGTCAGGAAGCTGTCGGTTCAATGGGGGATGATACGCCAATGGCAGTGTTGTCTCGTCAAGTGCGTCATGTATCGGATTACTTCCGCCAGCAGTTTGCGCAGGTGACCAATCCACCCATCGACCCATTACGTGAATCTATAGTCATGTCCTTGGAAACCTGTTTGGGGCGTGAGCAAAATGTGTTTGAGCAGGGTCCTGAACATGCAGATCGCTTGATTATCTCCAGTCCGGTGCTTTCAAATTCGAAAATGCATCAGATTCGTACGCTGGGTCGTACAGGTTATGAAATTGCAGATATCGACCTGAACTATGCTGAAGGTGAGGGTCTGGCCGCCGCCATCACCCGTATCTGTGAAGAGTCTGCGCGAGCAGTTCGTAATGGTAAAACCTTGTTGCTGCTTTCAGATAAAAAAATCCGTCCCGGTTTTCTGCCTGCGAATGCTTTGATGGCCACAGGTGCGGTCCATCATTATTTAATCAATGCTGGGTTACGTACCGATGCCAACATTATTGTTGAAACTGGCTTGGCACGTGATCCGCATCAATTTGCCGTGCTGTTAGGCTTTGGCGCGACTGCCATTTATCCCTACCTTGCCTATGATGTGATTAATGACCTGATTGCCAAAGGCGAGCTATTAGGCGACCCTCTGCATGCACAGGCCAATTTCCGTAAAGGGATTGAAAAAGGCTTGTTAAAAGTCCTGTCTAAAATGGGAATTTCAACAGTTGCCTCTTATCGCGGCGGTCAGCTATTTGAAGCAGTAGGCCTGTCAGATGAAGTGGTACACACCTGCTTTACCGGTGTGCCTAGTCGGATTCAAGGTGCCACATTTACAGACCTCGAAAATGATCAGAAAAAATTGGCGGACATGGCCTGGAAATCACGTAAGCCAATCGATCAGGGTGGTTTACTAAAATTTGTTTTTAACAAGGAATATCATGCCTTTAATCCGGATGTGATTAACTCGCTGCATAAAGCTGTACGTTCGGGCAATTATGCGGATTTTAAAGCCTATGCTGAATTGGTGAATAACCGCCCAGTGGCAACCATTCGTGATTTATTTAAACTCAAAACCGAGCATTCCATTGTGTTGGATGAGGTGGAATCCATCGAAGAGATCCTGCCGCGTTTTGACTCTGCCGGTATGTCTTTGGGAGCCTTGTCTCCTGAAGCACATGAAGCGATTGCAATTGCCATGAACACCATTGGCGGGCGTTCCAATTCAGGCGAAGGGGGTGAAGATCCGGCGCGTTACGGCACCCTCCGTAACTCGAAAATCAAGCAGATTGCCTCAGGCCGTTTTGGGGTGACCCCTGCCTACTTAACTTCAGCAGAAGTGTTGCAGATTAAGGTCGCGCAAGGAGCAAAGCCGGGTGAAGGCGGTCAGTTGCCGGGAGGGAAAGTAAACGGTTTAATCGCCCGTTTACGTTATTCCGTGCCGGGGGTGACACTGATTTCCCCGCCACCGCATCATGACATTTATTCTATTGAAGACTTGTCACAACTGATCTTTGACCTGAAACAGGTCAATCCTCAAGCCATGGTATCGGTGAAGCTGGTCTCTGAACCGGGAATTGGCACGATTGCAGCCGGTGTCGCCAAAGCCTATGCCGATTTTATTACCATTTCCGGTTATGACGGCGGTACAGCAGCCTCACCATTATCTTCTATTCATCATGCCGGTTCACCTTGGGAATTGGGCCTGGCGGAGGCACATCAAGCGCTACGTGTTAATGATTTGCGTGGCAAAGTGCGCGTACAAACCGATGGCGGCTTAAAAACCGGTCTGGATGTGGTGAAAGCTGCGATTCTGGGTGCAGAAAGCTTTGGTTTTGGTTCCACCCCGATGATCGCCTTGGGGTGTAAGTACCTGCGTATTTGTCATCTGAATAATTGTGCAACCGGTGTGGCGACACAGCAGGATCATTTGCGTCAGCAACACTATATGGGTGAACCTGAAATGCTGATCAACTTCTTCAGGTTTATTGCAGAAGAAACCCGCGAGTGGTTGGCGGCACTGGGTGTGGCCCGCTTAAAAGACCTGATTGGCCGCACCGACCTGCTGGAAGTGTTGCCGGGTGAAACCGATAAACATGCGCACCTTGATCTCAGTGCATTACTGGAGTCGCATCCTGCGGCTGAAGGTAAGGCACAGTATTGTCAGGTTCAGGGCAATGCGCCATTTGACAAAGGCATTCTGGCCGAGAAAATGATTGCCGAGATGTTGCCAGCCATTGAGGCAGCCACAGGCGGTGAATATCACTTTAGGGTGGTGAACTGTGACCGCTCGATTGGTGCACGTGTCTCCGGTGAAATTGCGCGTCGTTATGGCAACTTAAATATGGAGTCTCATCCGGTTAAAGTGAATTTAACCGGTACCGCGGGTCAATCGCTCGGAGTGTGGAATGCAGGGGGCTTGCATATTCGCCTGGAGGGGGATGCCAACGACTATGTCGGCAAAGGCATGGCAGGGGGGCGTATTGCCATCTTCCCACCGAAAGGTTCACCCTTTCAAACACAAAATACCGCGATTATTGGCAATACCTGCTTATATGGCGCAACAGGTGGAAAACTCTTTGCTGCGGGTACAGCGGGTGAACGCTTTGCCGTGCGTAACTCGGGGGCCTTTGCGGTCATTGAAGGGGCCGGGGATCACTGCTGTGAATATATGACGGGTGGGATTGTGACGGTGCTGGGGAAAGTGGGGCATAACTTTGGGGCGGGCATGACCGGTGGTTTTGCTTATGTACTGGATTTGGATAACGACTTTGTTGACCATTACAACCACGAGTTAATCGAATTAAACCGTATTTCTACAGAAGCGATGGAGGAACATCAGGAATTCTTGCTGCGTATTTTAGATGAATATATTGAAGAGACAGGCAGTGCCTGGGGCTACAAGATTCGTCATGAGTTTGATTATTACAGCCGTAAATTCTGGTTGGTAAAACCCAAAGCGGCTAATTTACAAACCCTGTTGAAAACCACCAAAGCTGATCCACAATAATTCCACGACGAACAGATTGATAGGCAGGTAGGACGGAAAGACATAAACCGCCGCACCTCGCCACGGAGAGAGACATGGCAGAGCGCCTAAACAATGACTTTCAATTCCTGGATGTCGCACGCCAAGATCCAGAGAAAAAAGATCTCACTGTCCGCAAAGCAGAGTTTGTGGAAATTTATAAACCGTTTACTGCGGAAATTGCAGCCAACCAGACCCACCGTTGTTTGGGCTGTGGTAATCCATATTGTGAATGGAAATGTCCGGTACATAACTATATTCCCAACTGGTTAAAGCTGATTGCAGAAGGGCGTATTTTCCAGGCAGCAGAATTATGCCATCAGACCAACACCTTGCCAGAAGTGTGTGGCCGTGTCTGCCCGCAAGACCGTTTATGTGAAGGGGCATGCACTTTAAATGATGGCTTTGGTGCGGTAACGATTGGCAATGCCGAAAAATACATTAACGATACCGCCTTTGCCTTGGGCTGGCGTCCCGATATGTCACAAGTAAAATGGACCAATAAAAAAGTGGCGATTATCGGTGCCGGTCCTGCCGGTCTGGGCTGTGCCGATATTCTGGTACGCAATGGGGTAAAACCGGTGGTATTCGACAAGCGTCCTGAAATTGGCGGTCTGTTAACCTTCGGTATCCCAGAATTTAAAATGGAAAAAGATGTCATGAAACGTCGCCGTGAAATTTTCACCGGCATGGGCGTTGAATTTCGTTTGAATACCGACATTGGAAAAGACATTACCATTGACCAGCTGCTTGCCGACTATGATGCGGTGTTTATGGGGATGGGCACTTATACCTACATGCAGGGCGGTTTTGCTGGTGAAGAGCTGAATGGCGTGTACGATGCGCTGGATTTTCTGATTGCCAATGTGAATCGTTGCCAGGGCTGGGAAAATGATGCTGCGGAATACATCAGTCTAGAAGGTCAAAAGGTGATTGTGCTGGGTGGCGGTGACACGGCGATGGACTGTAACCGTACTTCTGTGCGTCAGGGGGCCAAATCGGTGGTTTGTGCCTACCGCCGTGATGAAGACAATATGCCGGGTTCACGTCGTGAAGTGAAAAATGCACGTGAAGAAGGAGTGGAATTCATATTTAACCGTCAACCTATCGAGATTGTCGGTGAACAGGGTCGGGTGACTGGTGTTAAATTTGTCACCACACAACTGGGCGAGCCAGACAGCCGTGGCCGTCGTAGCCCTGAACCGGTCCCGGGCTCAGAAGAAGTTTTACCTGCCGATGCTGTCTTGCTGGCCTTTGGTTTCCGAGCCAGCCCGGCAGACTGGTTTACGGATGTTGAAATCAATCTGGATGGTTCAGGCCGTGTACTTGCTGCTGAACATCAGCCATACAAATTCCAGACCTCAAATCCAAAAATATTTGCCGGTGGCGACATGGTTCGTGGTTCTGATCTGGTCGTGACTGCGATCTGGGAGGGGCGTCAGGCTGCGCAAGGAATTCTGGATTATCTGGAGGTTTAATCCAGTTTAAAGTGATGAAGCTTATGAAAGAAAACCTGCTTGGGCAGGTTTTCTTGGTAATTGAAACAGTTACACCTGTAAATATTCTTTTTGGAAAATGTACAGGGGCAAACAGGGTTTAAAACAAAATAAAAATATTTTAAAACTGCTCTTTTGGGCCTTTTTGCTAATCAACTTAGCATTTTCGCCATAGGGAAATAGGGCGGCTGTTCACATACTGTTCAATACTTGACCAAGACAGGAACAATAACATGACTCAAGTGGCAACCCCTAAAGCCTATCAGCATCGTCCTCAGGCGATTGGTATTACAGTACGCAGACTGCAATTTAATCCGGGTGCTATCTCCAGATATTACTTTGCCAATTCTCCAGTCATGTCACACCTGTTGACTGCTTTATCTTCGACCTTCCCGTTAGGCGAGCAATTCTTTGTGCATAGCGTGCGCAATGTGCGTGATCAGGTGAAGGATGAAAAACTACAGGCTCAAATTGCAGCATTTATTGGGCAAGAAGCGATGCATTCCAAAGCACATAGCGAATTTAATGCAGCTTGGCGCCGTGATGACTATAATCTGGATCGCTTTCAGGCCTGGCTGGCCCGCAAGAACCATTATGTAAAAAGTCTGCCTCCCAAATATCAGCTGGCCATTACCTGTGCATTTGAACATTTTACTGCCTTGTTGGGCGGCTATATTTTGCGCCATCCTGAGGTTCTAAGTACCTTAGATGAAGATGCGTTAAAACTCTGGGGCTGGCATGCAATTGAGGAGATTGAACATCGCGCAGTTGCTTTTGATGTTTATCAGCATGTTTATGCAGATGATCGGGTACGCCGTCAGATGATGCGCAGTGTCACCACCGGCTTTGCCAGTCTGACTTTTTATTCAGCCAGCCGTTTATTTTTGCAGGACAAGAAAAATAGTGTGTATAAAGTGGGCGGGAATCTATTTGGCCTGTATTTACTGTTGAAAATGGTGATTCAGCTTGCACCTGAATACCTGGCCTATTATCGAAAGGATTTTCATCCTTCTGGTATCGATTACAGTCAGCAACTGGATTACTGGAAAGAGTATCTGGCAGAAAACTTCCAGTAAAACTGTTTAAAAGGAGAATTTTCCTACAAATCAAGTGGTGCGGGTGATGGCAGTCTCCAGTCAGTAAAAAGACCTCAGCTCCTATAAAAATTATAAAAAGTAACAAAACTTTAGAAAAAGATGTTTAAAATCAAATTAATTATCTAAAGATAAATAAAGAATTGAGGATAAAACATCATGCGTCTCATAAAACAATCGTTTATCGTCTTGATGCTGGCGGGCACCTTAACCCTCAGCGGCTGTGGTTATAATACTTTACAAGTGAAAGATGAAGCAGTCACTGCGGCCTGGTCAGAAGTACAAAACCAGTACCAGCGCCGTGCCGATCTGGTACCGAATCTGGTTAACGTGGTTAAAGGCTATGCCAAGCATGAAGAACAGGTGCTGACTGAAGTCACTCAGGCGCGTGCCAATGTCGCAGGGCTGAAGGTGGACAAAGAAGTACTGGAAGACCCGGCTTTATTCCAGAAATATCAGGAAGCGCAAGCCCAGATGACCAGCGCATTATCACGGTTAATTGCCGTGTCTGAAAACTATCCTGACCTGAAAGCCAATGAACAATTCCGTGATTTGCAGGTGCAACTAGAAGGCACAGAAAACCGCATTGCTGTGGCGCGTAACCGTTATATCACCACGGTTCAAGATTTTAATGCCTATTCACGCCAGTTCCCGCAGGTGATGACCGCCAAAGTGATTGGCATGGACACTAAACCGAACTTCAGTGCCGAGCAAAGTGCACAGCAAGCGCCAACCGTATTATTTGACTAAGACTCGTCCTGAGTAATTGAGCAATCTAAGGTGACTGCGATGATGTATATGCGTGCTGCACAGATGGGTACAGTGCTCTTTCTCAGTCTGATGTTGAGTCTGATGAATAGCGCCCGGAGCGAAACGGCCACCGCAACAGCCAGCGAAGACCTGATGGTGGCACGTGAAATTTTGCAGCGCCCCGCTGAAAAACCTGCAGCGCAGAATCCAGCCACGACCACTGTGCAGCAGCCACAGATTGCCAATGATATGGCAGAAGGGCAGATTCAGCGTGATTTGCCGAGTATGAATGAACCGGTCATTGATCAGGCCAATATATTAACCGCGGCAGAAAAGCAGCGCATTAGCCAGCGAATCTTGAGTCTTTATCAGGCAGGAAAAGCGCAAATTGGTGTGGTCATTGTGCCCACCACCGGACAGGAAGACATCTTCGGTTATTCCATGCGAGTGGCAGAGCGCTGGCAATTGGGTTCTAAAGAACACGATAATGGTTTGTTGATGACAGTTGCGCTGAATGACCGCCGGATTCAGATTTTAACCGGCTACGGGCTTGAGGGCGTATTGCCGGATATTATCGCCAACCGGATTATCAACCAAACAATCACTCCATATTTTAAACAGGGCCAGTATGCGCAAGGGATTGATGCCGGCATCGCCGAGATTGAGCGTATTTTAAATCTGGATCCTGAAGTTGCTGCGCAGGCAGCAGCTGAACTCAAAGCACGTCAGGAACAGGCCTTACAAGCACAAAAGGCCAGTCAGGCGACCTTGGGCAGTGTAGTGTTTATTGTGATCGCGGGTGTTATCGGCTCCATGATTTTTGGCAGAAAACTTAGTGCTGCGACTGCCGCAGTTGCAGGAACAGCTGCCGGTCTGGTCAATGGCATGGGTGTAATTGCCAGTTTAATGATTGGTGCCGGCGTGTTCTTTTTACTGGTCACCTCGCTTGCCCAGCTGATTTTACATGCCTTTATGGCCGGTGGTGGCCGCGGTGGCAGTGGGCGCGGTGGTTTTGGGGGCGGCGGCTTCGGCGGTGGCGGCGGTGGTTTTGGTGGGGGAGGAGCATCAGGCTCATGGTAACGACTACAGATACAACAGAGATTGTCACGCAGCCAAAGCTGGAACAGTCTGTTCAGCCGAGTTTTAAACGCTGGCTCAAGCATTTTTTCTATATGCCAGCGACCAAGCGTTTTTTTAGCAAGCAAGATCAGCATGCGATTGCGCTGGCAGTTGAAGAAGCCGAACATGGCCATGTCGGAGAAATTCAGGTGGTGATTGAAGGCTGCCTGCCTTCCCGCTCGGCCTATTATCAAGATACGCTTTGTCGCGCCAGACAACTCTTTGCTGAGCTGGGTGTTTGGGACACTGAATATAATAGTGGTGTGTTGTTGTACCTCAATTTATGTGAGCGTAAGGTGGAAATTGTAATTGATCGGGGAATTCGGCAAGCCACGACTCAGGAAGTCTGGGATGAGATTTGCCAGTCGATTATTCAGAATCTGGCCAGGCAGCAATATAAACACGGGGTAATTGAGGGAATCCAACAGATTGGACAGGTGTTAGACCAGTATTATGACCAAAAAATAGCAGATGTAGAAAATGAGTTGGGGAATAAACCAATTATTCTGGGTTGATGTTGTAAATATGTGACAATAAGTGTCACTTTTTTACATAAAAACACATTAAGAAAATTAATTGAAAATTTTTTATCGTTAAATAGCTGTTTTTTATTTAAATATATTTATAATAGAAGTTGGCACGTTTAATGCTATATACAAAATAGCTTATAAAGCTCATAAAAAATTAACAAAACATTTGTGGAGAATGTTATGAATACAGTACAAAAGGGTTTCACCCTTATCGAATTAATGATCGTTGTCGCGATCATTGGTATTTTGGCGGCCGTTGCGATCCCTGCTTATCAAGATTACACAGTACGTGCTAAAGTAACAGAAGGATTATCTTTAGCATCTTCTGCAAAAGCTGCAGTATCTGAAAATGCTGCAAATGCGACAGGCTTTGGTAGCGGTTGGACGGAACCATCACCAACACCAAATGTAAGTAGCGTAAAAATTGATTCAGCAAATGGTCGTATTACAATTGCATATACAACAGCTGTAGCGCCAGCTAATAAGAATACATTAGTATTAAGTCCTTTGAATGGTGATCGTGCAACTGGTACAGCTTTAGTAAAAGGTGTTCCACCTGCAGCTGGTTCAATTACATGGGTATGTCGTTCTGCAGGTGCGGCTACTTCAGTTACAGGTGCGGGAGCTGGTAGTTTAGAAGCTAAATATGCACCTGCTGAATGTCGTAACTAATAATTTATAATTAAAAATGCCAGTTAAAATAACTGGCATTTTTTTATTTTTATAAATATACAAGCTTTAAATAAGTTGGTGGTTCATGGTAAATTATTCAAGAAAAATATCTATTGATACTATTTTATTAGTTTATATAAGCTTATCCTTTTTTTATGGTGTGTTAAGTTATCAGCATTATGCACCCAGTTCACATGATTTTTTTATCAATAGTATTTCATTTATACTGTGTTCTATTGGTTTATTAGTCTTTTATACACTTCATAAGTCACTTAAGGTAAGTTTGGGTAGTTTACTTTGGTTTTTTTTATTTTTTATTTTTTTAGTTCAGCCAATCATTAATAATATAACTTATGTAGATAGTTTAGTTTTTCCTTTATCTCAAATATTGTTGATTTTTTTTCTTTCGATAGCTATTTCAAATATAAGAGATAAAAATTATTTTATAAAATTTTTATCAGCAATAATTATTTTAACAAGTATTTTTTTATTTTTAACACAGTTGATTCATTTTTTTAATATATCTTTTTTAGTTGAGGTGATGCGTTTGCCACTACAAACGCAGAGGTTCTCTGGTAATTTGTTTCAGCCTAACCAAACAGCATTTGTTTTGGTGTTGGGGGTTATTTCAACTATTTTTTTCTTGGAAAACAAAAAATATTTAAAATTTTTAATAGTATTCTTGTTAAGTGTAGGAGTTGCTTTTACTGCAAGTAGAACAGGTTTTTTAATGTTGTTACTTTCTTTGTTAATATTTAATGTATTTAATAACTTTATTGATAAAAGAAAAATTATAGCTTTGAAAGAATTTTTCTTTGGAATACTTGGATTAATAGTTGGTATTTTTTTATATTCATATTTTTTGGAAAGTAGTAATACGATTGGGCGTGTATCAGAAAGTTTTAAAGATGTAAGATTAAATTTTTTGCACCAAACTTTTTTAATCATTAAAGATCATCCTATAACTGGAGTTGGATGGAAAAACTTTGCTTCAACTAGCTTACAATACTATGAACAAGTTGGTTGGTTAAGCCTAACAGATCACTCGCATTTTATTTTTGGTCATCTTGTTGGTGAGTTCGGTATTTTAGGATGGGGATTAATTATATTATTTTTAATAATATTTTTAAAAAATCTATGCTATATCAAAGATAAGTCAGATATTTATATTTTTTTAATTTTATTAACTTTTATAGTCTATTCTTGTTTTGAGTATCCTTTATGGTATTTTCGTTATTTAATGGTTTTTTCTATTTTTCTTGCATTATATGATAAAAGTTCGAAAAAAATCTATCAGATTGATAAAGGTTATCTAGTGGCATTGCCTATTTTAATTCTTTTACTTTTCTCTATATATTATTCTTTTCAATATAGAAAAATGGCCTATTTAAATGATATTGTATTTAATAATAGTTTAAGTGAGAGGGTAAAGTTTGATGAAATAGTTCAAACAAAGTTTATTTTTGGTTTTAGTTATTTTAATGATTTATTTTTATATCAATCTTTATCTACAGATGGTTTCTTACTAAAAGACTCTATTGAAATAGGGGAAAGGTTAGTAAAGTATATTCCAATGAATGAGTACTTGGTGAAACAAGGTACTTTATTAGGGTTGGATAGACAAGAGAAAAAAGCTTATGAGTATTTTAAAGCTTCTTGTCATTACCATGCTGGAAAAGAGTGTGACAATACTAAAACATATTTAAAAGAATTAGCACTTCAGTATCCTAATAATTTTAATAGTATTTATAAAAAAATTGATACTAACTTTTAAATATATTTAGAGGTTTTCTTTTTAATTTTCAAAAAGCAGATTACCTATTCATCTGCTTTTTGATTATCATATGCCCACCTCCATTAATTATTCTCCACATGAAATCCACGCTTGCCCTAATCGCAGCAATCCTCCTCTCCCTCGCTTGGCTCATGCCCATTCACTACCGTCCATGGGTGACTTATACCGGTGAGCTGTATGCCTTTTTTGCACTGTTCGCTACTGCCGCAGTTTGCCTAAAAGAAAAATTAAGAATTCCGGTCGTTAGCCTGCCTTTGCTGCTGCTTGCTGGTGTGCCTTTTATCCAGCTACTCGCAGGGCAGGTATTTTTCTTTAGCATCGCGATGATGGGCTTTATTTTTGTCTTTAGCTTTTGGCTGGCAAGTATCTTGGGTTATCATCTTTCAACCGGGAACTATAGCCGAGAAGACACCTTCACCAATCTGAGCTATGTGTTTCTGGCTTCGGGCACTGTCACAGGTATTATTGCCATTTGCCAATGGACCAATCTGGATGCAACTTTACCGGGCATGGTCAATATTAGTGGCACACAGCGGCCTTATGCCAACTTTGCTCAGCCAAATAATATGGCGACTTTTTTAGTCATGGCCTTGATGAGCTGCCTTTATCTGTATGAAAAGAAAAAAATCCAGACCAAATGGCTCTTTGCCTGCGCTGCATTAATTATCATGGGAGTGGCGTTAAGCCAGTCACGTACTGCCTGGGTGGCTGCGATTGCGATTATACTGTATCTGGCGTTCTATCAATATAAAGGTATTATTCGCCTGAAATGGTATTACAGTATTGCTTGGTTCATCTTCTTTGTTGCCTGTATTGTGACTTTCCCGTGGCTCAGTCAACTTGCTGCTCAGGCGATAGATGCGAATGTTGTGCAAAGTCGCGATGTAGTAGCACGTGCCACCGGAGATATGTCACGCCTCGCGATCTGGCAGCAGATGTTGGCAGCTATTCAAGCCGAACCTTGGTGGGGCTATGGCTGGTATCAGAGCAGTGTGGCTTTTGTTTCGATCAGTGATACCGTACAAGGTCCAGTTTGGATTCGCAGTGCACATAATTTTATTTTGGACTTCTTACTCTGGAATGGCTTAATTATTGGTTTGCCATTTTTGGCCTACTTTGGTTATTTGGGTTATCAGTTACAACGCTGGGTCAATACCCCAGAGTCTGTCATCGGGATCTTGATGATCGGGGCTTTTGTCACCCATGCCATGTTTGAGTTTCCCCAGCACTATGCCTATTTCCTGTTGCCGGTGGGTTTTATTCTTGGTACGGTTCTGGCCCAACATCCAAAAATTAAAATAATAGTTATGCCATCAATCGGCCTGAAATTCATTTTTGTTTTCGGATTAATTTTACTGACTGTGATTTATCGTGATTATGATACTGTGGTTCCAAAATGGGGCCAAAGTATCCGCTATGAAAAACAGCCTGAGAACATCACTAATCAGCATCCTGTTTATCTGCTGAGTGAGTTTAACCACCGTATTGACTGGATTCGACTCAATCCTTATAGCAAAGCGTCTCCTGAGCAGATTAAGGAAGGTGAACAGATGGTACTGAGTTATCCGACTAAATACAATCTGCTGAAATATGCCAAACTTCTGGCGTTTAATGGGAAAGAAAAAGAGGCACGGCAGCAGCTGAATCGTTTAAAAGTCATTCAAAAAACCGAAGTCAGTTATGAGGAACTGATTCAGGAGATGCCGAAATAAAGCCAATAAAAAGCCAGCAGTTGTTTAATGCTGTTCCATAGTTGAAGTGATGAGGCTTTAAGTGACGAGAGTCTGGCAGGGATGCCACACATTACCCATCACGACAGGACGTCGTGTATGGGTAATAAAAGACTTTTGCCTACTTTGGGTCTTTCCAAAGTAGGGTGTTGCCTGTACAAATCCATTTAAACTTTTAAAGGAAAGATGAGGCTGTGTAATATTTAAATATAAATATGAGTAAATATCATATATTTAAAAACTCTCGAATTGTTTTTGATACTTCATGCCATTCAAACGAGAGCCTAATTAAAATTGTGGGACAGCAGTGGCATCTGCTGGCTTTTTATTAACTTACTTTAAGTTTAGAGCTGGCTCTGAATATAGTTTTCAATACCAATACTTTCAATCAGGTCTAACTGAGTCGTGGTCCAGTCCAGATACTCCTCTTCTTTGTCTAGAATATCCTTCAGTAAGTCACGGGTTACATAGTCCATGTGCGTTTCAGCCAGTGCGACTGTCTGCTGAATGGTTTCAATATTTTCTTCGACCTTGCGTACATCACACTGCAAGACTTCTTGGGTATGCTGGCCAATATACAACTTGCCCAGATGCTGTAAATTCGGTAAGCCTTCTAAAAATAAAATACGCTCAATAATCTTGTCGGCATGTTTCATCTGACGAATTGATTCTTTATATTCTGCCGAACCGAGTTGCTCAATCCCCCAATCATTAAACATGCGTGAATGCAGAAAATACTGGTTAATGGCAGTGAGGTGGTGATACAACACCTGATTGAGCTGATTAATCACATCACGATTGCCTTTCATCGCATAACTCCATTTAAAACCTGATTGGTTTTCTAAGTAAAAAGTTGTTTTATAGGATATTAAAACATGTTCCAGCAAAATGGTGAGTAATTTATAGAACAGCAAATGAAAATCGCAATCAAGTACAGCTGCAGCGAATGACTCACAATAAAAACCCGCCAGAGTCAGAGGCGGGGGAGGAAATGATGTTAAATCATTTATTTTACTTTTTATTCTTATCTTTATAGAGTTTAGGCAGCCACCGCCAAACGGGCTGCAATCTGGGAAACTTCATCACTGATGATCATGCGTGCTTCTGGAGCACAGCGTCCACAACAAGTACCTAAATCGAGCATATCGCGCACGTCACGATAATTTTCTGCACCATTTGCAATAGCATCTTTAATGTCTTGATCTGTAATGCCACGGCATAGACAAACATACATAGGATACAACCACAGTGAATAAATAAGATAAGTAATATTATTGATAATTGTTATCGTTTGTCAATAAAAATCATTTGAAAAAGTATTTATTATGATTGGTGATTTAAATAAAGATAATATAATTAAGCGGAAATCTGAATACAATTGGATTTCCGCTCAAGCCTAAGACCTTATGAAGAATAATGGCCTTAAGAGGTTATTTTTTTAATAAATTATTGATTAATAATCACTATTCCATCCATCTCAACCAAAGCATCTTTGGGTAAGCTGGCTACACCTAAAGCGGCGCGTGCAGGGTAGGGCTGGGCAAAATATTCGCCCATGATCTGGTTAACCAGCTGAAAATGAGACAGATCAGTTAAAAAGATATTCAGTTTGATAATATCCGCCAGCGAGCCACCCGCAGCTTCACACACTGCTTTTAAGTTATCAAATACGCGGCGAATTTGTGCTTCAATACCTTCAACCAGTTCCATACTGTATGGGTCCAGACCGATTTGGCCGGATAGATAAAGCGTATCTCCAGCAAGAATGGCTTGTGAGTAGGTGCCAATCGCAGCAGGGGCATTTTCAGTATGGATCACTTGGCGGGACATCAATTTCTCCTTTTATCATCAAGATACATCATAGTAGATCAATTCAACTGGCAAAAGCATTATCGTTTTAAGTGATTAACTTGCTTTAGACGTTTCGGCAATCTTGAGTGGATGTTCCAGGCGGCTAATGCGAGGGAAACCAAAATGCATGCGCAGTTCACGAATAATCTGGGCAATGTGCTTGCGGTTATGCACTACGACATTGACATAGGTTTTGTCTTCGTAAGTGCGTACCATTTCGACCCCAGATTTGGCTTTACGGCACTGGTAAATCAGGTCAGAAATCTGCTCGTCATTCATCGCCAGATCAATCTTTAAATAGGCGGTAAAGTTGACATCTTCCAGATCATCCGAGGTCCATTGCAAGAGCATAATATTTTCAGGATGCTGGTTTTGCTCATGCAGCAGGTTATGGCAGCGTAAACGATGCACAATCAGGCCACGCCGGGTAAGATGCCCCTGAATCGGATCACCCAGAACCGGATTGCAGCAATGGGCATATTTGACATCCACACCTTCAGTTCCCTTGATCAGACGAGTCGAGCTGTTGGCTTCCTGTTGCTGGTCTTGAGAGAACAGGTGATTGGCAACCAGTTGCGGTAATAGGTCCCCGACCGCAATCTGTTCAAAAAACTGCTCTTTACTGACCACATGGCGCCATTGCAGCAGATTGTGCCAGTCTGCCTCGGTCAGATCACCGACAGAGCGCTGGAATAATTTTAAGGCACGACTTAAAGCCTGCTGACCGACCAGACGCTGTTCGTCTATATCCTGATCACGCAGAATATTCTGAATGGCGCGACGGGCTTTTTGGGTGTTAATAAAGCTGAGCCAGTCGGGGTTTGGGGTTGCCAGTACATCGGTAATAATTTCGACCACCTGACCGCTAGAGAGTGGTGTGGAAAGCGGTTTGGTATCTCCATTAATTTTGGCACCAATGGCATGGTTGCCCAAGAAAAGACTGGCAGCATAGGCAAAGTCAACCGCGGTCGCGCCTTGGGGTAATTCATGCAGATGCCCATGCGGAGTATAGACCCAGATTTTTTCCTGATGCAGATAATCCAGTAATTCACTAAAGGTGGTTTTGGCACATTCACCATCAATTAGACCATTCAGATTTTGCATGGAGGCCTGAATGGCAGAGCGACAGGCTTGTGGTGCATTTTCACCCAGAACTACGCCAAAGCGTGCAGCCTTGCGCATCAACTCGGTTTGAATGGTGAGCGACAAGGTGGTCTTTTCACCTTTCAGACGCATCAGCAGTGACTGGTTGCCGCCAGGTAGTGGACGGCGGATATGATCTTCATAATGCAGAACCTGGAAGTTTTCTCGTAGAATGTCTGCAAGGCGGTCACAGTCGGCAATGCTTTGTAAAATAATTTCAAAGGCATGGCTATGAGTCAGTTCTTGTAAGTCAATATCGTTTTTGACGAAGTGACGCAGTAGCTCGATATTATTGTTTTTCTTTTTAATACGACCATGAATGTGATGCTGTTGCAGCAGTTCGGCCAGATTGACTTCCCAGATGCTCTGATATTCACAGCGTTTCGGTTTGGTTTGTAATAATGCATCCTGAACATTATTAAACATATCCAAATCAAGATTCTGATAGCACAGGTGTTCCAGATTGTCGGCCATTTCGTTCATGCCGACAATACGCGCCATCGGCACAAAAATATCAAAGGTTTCCTGGGCAATCCGCATGCGTTTATCTGGGCGCAATGACTCTAAAGTGGTCATGTTGTGATAACGGTCAGCAAGTTTAATAATAATGACACGTGGATCTTGTAAAGTGGCTTGCAGAATTTTTCTAAAAGAAGCAGCTTTATTATATTCTTTATCGCTGGAATGACTCAGTTTGGTGACGCCATCTACCAACTCTGCAACGGTACGGCCAAATTTCTCGCTAATATCATCTTTGTTAAAGTCAGTATCTTCAATAACATCATGCAGCAGGGCGGCCATCAGGGTTTCAGTATCCAGCCGCATATGAGCCAAAATACAGCTTACCGCAATCGGGTGCAGAATATAGGGTTCGCCGCTTTTACGGGTAATGCCTTCATGGGCCAGATCTGCATAATCACAAGCCGCAAGCACACGCTCGACTTCGCTTTCATTTAAATACGCGTCGATAATGATATGTAATTGTTGCTTGGCTTGACTGACCTGTGGCCCTGGCATAAAACACCTTTTAAACTGGATTTTCTTACAAACAAAAAACTGAAAGCTCTAATGAAATCGAAATCATAAAGCTTGTCAATTTCTTTCATGCTTAAAAGCAGAAAACCGGGACAAACTCGGGAGCTAACTGTTAAGTTATAACCGTTCTAGCATAAATATAAAAGCCAGAAAACAAAAAAAGCCTAGTTTTAAACTAGGCTTTTTCAGGAGGAGGGCTTATTGGAAAGAAAAGCCATCCAGATTAAGGTTGTTTGCAGAAAGTGCCAGATCCAGGCTCGAAGTTTGGTAATCCTGATCACGCTGTTTTAAAATATCTTTGGACACGTGCCCTGCAGCGATTTCGCGCAAAGCCACTACAGTCGGTTTGTCATTGTCCCATTCCACAGTCGGTTCAATGCCTTGACGTGCCAATTGACGCGCGCGTTTGCTTGCCACTAGTACAAGCTCAAAGCGGTTGTCTACATGGTCTAAACAATCTTCAACGGTTACGCGTGCCATAAGAATTCTCGTTTGAATAGTAAATTTTAACAGACTGCACAGTATAAAAGGCTTTGCCTAGAGACTCAAGTTTTAATCACTCGGCGCTCGGTGTAATTAAAGCCTGGATCAGTTTTTCATGACGGTGCGCCTGCTGAGATACCACCAGACGATTGGCAATAATCACGGATTCAAGGTCGTGCAGTGCCTTGTTAAAGTCGTCATTGATAATCACATAGTCAAAATTGGCATATTGCTGCATGTCTTCAACTGCACAGCTGAGACGATGTTCAATTACTTCAACAGAGTCGGTGCCGCGGTTGGAGAGGCGTTGACGCAAGTCAAACTGGCTTGGTGGCAGGATGAAAATCTGTTTGGATTCAGGAAATAAGCGACGTACCTGCTGTGCGCCTTGCCAGTCAATTTCTAGTAAAACATCATGGCCCTTGGCCAGCTGTTCCTGGACTGTAGCCTGAGCCGTACCATAGTAATTACCGAATACTTCTGCGTATTCAATAAAACCGCCTTGATTGACCAGATTTAAAAAATCTTCTTTGGTCGAGAAATGATAATGTACGCCATCGAGTTCGCCAGGTCGTTGACCGCGTGTCGTATGAGAGACAGAAACATGAAGATTGTTGACACGCTCAAGTAAGGCTTTAACAAGGGATGTTTTGCCCGTTCCAGACGCCGCGGAAACGACAAACAAGAGACCCGACATGATATTTTTCCTGATATGATAAAATATCTTCTCTATTTTAGAGTAGACCGGCTTTAAACTAAATAGTTGTGAGTCGAATGTTTACATTTATTTCAATTGAACCGCTAAAAATGGTGTGAGTATTGAGGATTCTATGGAAATTGTCTTAGCCAACCCGCGTGGTTTCTGTGCTGGTGTTGATCGTGCCATTGCGATTGTGAACCGGGCCCTAGAATGCTTTAATCCACCCATTTATGTGCGTCATGAAGTGGTGCATAATAAATTTGTGGTGGATGACCTGCGTCAGCGTGGCGCGATTTTTGTCGATGAACTCGATGAAGTACCAGATGACAATATTGTGATTTTTAGTGCACATGGAGTATCTAAGGCGGTACAGCAAGAAGCGGAGCGTCGTGGCCTGAAAGTTTTTGATGCGACGTGTCCGCTAGTGACCAAAGTACATATTGAAGTGACCAAATATGCCCGTGAAGGGATTGAAGCCATTTTAATTGGTCATGAAGGCCACCCGGAAGTCGAAGGCACCATGGGTCAATACGACAAGAAAAAGGGTGGTGAAATTTATCTGGTCGAAGATGAAGAAGATGTTGCTGCTTTAACAGTGCATAATCCCGATAAAGTGGCATTTGTAACCCAGACGACTTTGTCCATTGACGATACTGCTAAAGTCATTGATGCGCTTCGCCAGAAATTTCCGAATATTCAGGGACCACGTAAGGATGATATCTGTTATGCCACGCAAAACCGTCAGGATGCAGTGCGCGATCTGGCATCTGCTTGTGATGTGGTTCTGGTGGTCGGTTCGCCAAACTCGTCTAACTCAAACCGCTTACGTGAACTAGCGGAGCGTATGGGGAAAGCAGCTTATTTGGTGGATAATGCGGATGAGCTGCAACAAGGCTGGTTTACTGAGAATACTAAAATTGGAGTTACCGCTGGGGCGTCTGCGCCAGAAATTCTAATTAAACAAGTCATTCAGCGTTTACAGGACTGGGGGGCACAGGCACCTCAAGAGCTGGATGGACGTGAAGAAAATATCACTTTTAGTTTGCCCAAAGAGTTGCGCATTCCTGTAACTCAGGCTTAAAAGGTGTTGTAGTTAACAGTTTAATTTTACTCAAAAATTAACGGATGATTGCCAAATGACAGTCATCCGTTTTTTTATGCCTTTTATCTTGTAATGTGTGGTTTTTGTAAACAATTAGAATAAAATTTTTAATAGGGTAAAGTTTTGTTGCTGGGGGGCGCATGCAGAAAAATAAGGGATTTACGCTGATTGAGTTGATGGTGACGATTGTGGTGTTGGCAATTGTGACGATGATGGCGGCGCCTACTTTCAATAGTCTAATTCTAAATCAAAATTTAACAAAAAGTAGTCGTAATTTATATAGCCTAATTATGGAGGCACGTGCACAAGCCGTTTTAGTTCGACAGGATGTAAAGCTGGAGATTGTGGAAGATCAAGAAGAATATATTGAGCGTTCTGATGAAATTGCTGCGGATGCTGCCTTAAAAAAGCAGAGAGAAAGTAAGCTTTTATATCTTTGGGGGCCAACTGGAAAATCGATATTGTCGGGGACAGAAACTTCAATTACGTTTGAAATGACTGGAAAAGTGAAGGGTGCAAGTTCAGATACAATAATTGTAATCTGCGATGAAGCAGATGGTGATAAATCAAAAACAATAACAATAACAAAAATGGGTTCACTCCAACCAATTAGCGAGGGAGATTGCTAATGCGTTATACAAAGCATCAATTAGGTGTTGGATTGATGGAAATATTAGTGGCTCTTCTGATTCTTGCACTGGGTGTTTTGGGATTTATTGCTCTGCAATATAGAGCAGTTGAGGCAACTTCTGAAGGGAGCTATCGAGTTCAGGCAGTTAATTTATCGCGAGATTTTGCTGAAAGAATTAGGGTAAATCGTGGCGCTTTGGATGATTATGTGGATGAAATAGCAGATGCTGATGCTCAAGCTGAATATAGTAAAAATTGTTCAACAGAAGAGTGTTCAACAGGTGAAATGGCAGATTATGACGTAGCACAGGTTGTGCAGCGTGCTAACTCAGTAGGAATGACAGTCAACTTGTTAGATTGTCAAGGTAATAGTGATGATCGTAAATGTATCTATGTTGCTTGGGGGAATACAGCAGCAACAGATGGACAAGAAGATGCAGGAAACTGTACGACAGGGACAGTTTATGATCCGTCATCAACCTGTTTGATTATGGAGGTATATTAAAAATGCCATTAAATTCATATAAACAGACAGGTTTTACCCTAATTGAGTTAATGATATCGCTGGCTCTAGGGTTGATTATAATGGCTGCAGCGATCATGTTATTTGTAACCGGTCAAAAAAGCAGTGCATTACAACAAGGGTTTGCAAGTATTCAGGATGATGCGAACTTTGGATTGGGATACATAGCACAGGATATCAGACATACAAATCTTAATAGTCTAAATTCTGGAATTAATGATCGAACAATTCAAGGTGGGATTGTACTTACTTCTAGTGCTAATGGTTTTAAAGACACTACAGTTACACCGAATATTACTTATAGTAATTTGCCTGAAAACTTAATAGGAACAACCGTAGCAACGAACTTATTGTCAAGTGGAGCTACGGGTTTGTCTAATGTGCAAGGGGAAAGTAGTGATCAATTAGTCATTCAGTATAGACCTCAATATACAAGAGTTGGCAGTAATTGGGTTGGGGGTTTTGATTGTGAAGGGGAAGAAATCAAGTTCCCAGTAATGACTGGTGGGGTTGAAACACCATTGCGTATAATTGTACAGCGTTATTTTCTTAGGGAAGATACTAATAAAGATAGCAAGGAGCCAAATACTGCTTTGGCCTTAGCGTGTGATGCTGGATGGTACAGTGAATCGGGTACTCCGCTTCCAAACAAGATTGAATCTTTTGGTAATGATGGCGAAGTTATTATAAAGCGGGTCGATTATTTTCATGTCATGCTGGGTATCCAGAATGGTGAAAAGCTTCGGTATATTTCTATTGATGATTATATGACACATAGTGCTCCCCGACCACGCATCTTATCTGTTCAATTAGGAGCATTAGTTCGTTCTGTACAAGGTGTAGGGAATGAACCAATGATTAAAGATAATCAAGAGTTTCAAGTACTCGATAAAAAAGTAACAGTGAAAGTACCGACTAATACAACAAGCAAATATGTCCGTCAGGTGGTTTCTCAAACAGTTGCACTGCGTAATACTTTTGGGGAGAGAGGGCAATGAATAAAAGTCAGCGAGGAGCAACTTTAATCGTTGTTCTTATTCTACTTGTTGCTATTACCGTTATAGGAACATTGGCAATCCGTCAAAGTTTGGTGACTTTAAATATTGCAACTAATAGTCAGGCCACTCAATTAATGCTCCAGAACGCAGATGCTGCATTTTTTAATGTAGAGAAGGAAAATAATATTATTCAGTCATTAAGCAGTAGTGGAATGTTTGGATATATTGATGGTGCAGTGAATAAAGATAAAGAACTTGTGTTTTGTTTTCGTGGCGCCGACCAAGCTAATTTTTTCGATATTACTCTTGCCAGCATCATTGAATGGAATGCGCCTGATGTAAAACCTAAAAATGATAGCTTTGGTAAAGATGGATATTGTAAAACGAATGTAAGTGGAACAAATTTTTTCACGAGTGGTCGTAAGGCTGTGATGACTCAAGTTGCCGTTAAATATTCATCAGAAGCAGAGAAAGATGCATTCTATGGGCAAATTTTAGGAACAGATGATAACACTGTGAAATTGCAACGCAGTAAGCCAGTTAAAGTTTTTGCAGTTTCAATCATGCCTGCTTTAACCACAGCAGATAAAACAAAAATTGATGAATGTTTTGAATCTCATATGAATGAAGTCGTTATTCCAGGCGGTGTGACTCCATCTACAGGAGCCGATAAAAGTGTGACTCAGTGTTTGTCTGAACTCAATGTGCCTTTTGAATCGACAGTCACTGAATATGTAATTGCTCAAGATTTCGTGTAATAGGGGAAGTAAGAAAAGATGAAAACGATGCAAAATAAAAATCATACTTCTTATCGTCATAAGCTGCTTGCTGCCAGTATTGCTGCATTATCTACTGTGATGATTACAGGTACAACCGCACAAGCTAGTGATATAGATATTTATCAACAAGCCCGTTCAGGTAATATTACTTTAATGATGTTATTTGATATTTCAGGAAGTATGGGGGCCCCACAGCTTACAAATGATAGGAGTGCTTGTGATGTTCCAAGTCATATCAGTATGGGGACATCTGGAACTGAAACTTCGACGAATGGGTCACCGACTTATACTCGCTATTATTGTCAGGTAACAGCAAGAGCCTATAAATATAGATCATGGCGTAATGGTGGAGGATCTGGTACCCATAATCGTTGGCAAAAATGTGAAAATGATGCTGAAACTAAAGAGGGGTGTACTTGGGGAGATACATTAGATAGAAAGCCTTTGGATCATGATGGTTTTACTGATGAAACTCCGCGCAATAGTACATATAGTTATCGTTACGAAGGTGAGCAGCGCCGCTATTATGACCGTTTGACTCGAATTAAAGATGCTATGTTCGATTTGTTACATGGTAATACAAGTAAAGGAATTACTGCTGTGACAGATGATAAAATCATCGGGTTATCAGCATATTCTTTTAATGGAACGGGTAACAATGGCTATATATTGGTACCAGCACGACGTTTAGATGAGAATGTCACGATAAACGGGATAACTAAAACACAGCGTGCTTGGTTGTTGGAAGCAGTAGCGACCAAATTATATGCTCGTGGAGGAACGCCTACAGCAAATGCTTATACTGAAGCTGCTGCATATATGATGGGTACAAAAACCTTTAATAATGACGATTTGTATACTGCTAATGCCGGTAAAAACGTATTTTTTACATATACAGCTAACAGTAAGACGTATTATACGCAATGTATGACGTGGAATAGTACCGGTGACTGCACTTATTGGCCTTCTGTAGATCATCAAAATACGGCAGCACGTGATTTTAATTTTTTACCGCTTGATTTAAGCAAATATACAACCTCTTCATGTACAGTTAAATTAAAAGATTCATCTGGGTCTAATGGTACGGATCGAAGTGGTACATGTTATAAATATGCGGGTAATATTGTTAGAGATAGTATACAAAATGGTTTTAACTATTCTATTAGCTCAGCTAAAGTAAGTGATGGGTCTAAATATGAAATGCCTTCCTCTCTGAGTCAAACTCCCGAAGAAAAGCAATGTAGTGGACAAGGGATTTATGTATTGACGGATGGCGAGCCAAGTGGTCAGTCCAATGAACGAAAAGCAATGCAAAATGCATTAAATGATTCTAGTTTTAATTGTTCTGAGAGTGCGACCGGTACTAACTGTGTTTTAAGTTTTAGTAATCGTCTATTAACCAATAACCCAACCACACTTCAAATTAAAACTGCAGTTGTCGGTTTTGGTAATGCTTTTAATGATATTCAATCATTTGACCGCAATAAAACACGTGAACAAAATTTAGCTGCCTTAGGCACTATCAATACAGCAACTAAAAGAGCAGCAGAATGGGGAATACGTGGAGGTGGAGGCTGGTATTCAGGCTCAAGTTCGAAAGATGTTGTGGATAGTGTCAATCACTTTATTAATGATTTAACCACAGAAATTCCTTCGGTAACTACTGGCTCACCAACTATTCCTAAAGATGCGTTAAATCCGGCTGTATTACAAGATGATGCTTATTATCAACAGTTCCAACCTACCCCAGATAAAACATTTCAATTATGGGCAGGTAACTTAAAAAAATATCTAGTAGATGAAAATGGGATATTAAAAGACAAGAATGGTAATAAAATAGTCGATGATGATGGAAAAATCCTTGATAATTTTGATTATTGGGCTAAGTCGATAACATCAGATAATGCTGACATGGATGAGAGTACTCCAGGAAGTACAAAATTTGCTTTACGTGGTGGATTCTGGTCTAAATTGGCTCTAAGAACAGATCCATTAAATAATCCAAGTGCGGGAACAATAAAACGTAAAGTTTTTACTAATCGTAAATATTCCAGTGGTTCAGGTATCGATTCAATATTTTCTGGAGTATCCAGTGGCGATCTAAGACAAGTTAAGCCAACTGATTTGACTGATAACGTATACAGATATGACCAGTATAGAGGATATCTAACACGATCATTAGGATATAACATTGATGCAGCGAATCCGCCAACTGATCTGAATGCTTTGATTTTAGAGCCAGAATTTCGTCAAACTGGTGCAGTTATGCATTCATATCCTGTGATGTTAACAAATAAAGGTAAGCTGGTTTTTAATACTACAGATAAGAGAATGGATTCCGAGGATCGTGAAGATTACATTTTGTTTGGCACCACGCAGGGTATGTTACATGTGGTAAAAGCCGGGGAATCTGGTACAGCTGGTGGAGGTGAAGAAGTCTTTACATTTATACCAAATGAGATGTTGGAAAAACAAAGAAAGGCGCTTGATGTGCCTGAAGCAACGAATGGTGGGATGAATAATCTGTTTTATGGTATAGATGGGCCTTGGACTGCATATACTGAGTATGTTGTTGATAATTCTGGTAATTTGACTGTTGGTTCTGGTAAGGGTGGCCAGAAGGGTGTACAGGATGTGTATGGTGGCTTACGCATGGGGGGGAAAAGTTACTATGCTTTAAATCTTCAAGATATTAACAAGCCAAAACTTAAGTTTCACATTGATCCATCAGGCAGTTGTAGTAACTCTAATCCATTGGGTTGTATGGGACAAAGCTGGTCCAAACCAACAATCGGCTTTGTGAATTGGGGTGGTAAGCGTACACGTGTAATGTTTGTTGGTGGTGGTTATGATATGGGATATGAAAATCCTGCATATAACCAAACTAATAAAATTGGTGCAGGTGTATATATGTTCGCAGCAGAAGATATAGGCACAACCAAAGCAGGGGATTTATTGTGGTGGGGCAGTGCAAATGCTACCTCGAGTGCAAATACGACGACTAATGGTGTAATTGGTACTCACCATGCAGAAATGCAATATAGTGTAGTCAGTGAAATTCGAAGTGTAGATCGTAATGGCGATGATTTGATAGATCATATTTATTTCGGTGATCTCGGTGGGCAGATTTTCCGTGTGGATTTTGATAATACGCAATCTACAATTGGTAAGGTGGTAAAAGCTCCAGTTCGCCTATTTTATGGTCATGCAAGTGGAGGTAAAAGCCCTCGTTTTTATGATATGCCAGCTTTTTCACTCTATAGTAATAATGGCAATATTTTCGCACTAATTTCTCAGGGTAGTGGTAACCGTAGTAAACCATTATTTGCAGATAGTAGTTATGAATACGATGCAATTTATAATATTTATGATAAAGACGTATCCCGCAAAGATTTATTTGGAGCGACATCTTGGTTAACTAAAGATATTGAAATCTCAGAATTAATTAAACTTACCGATGATGATCGTAAAAATGACACTATAATCAAAGCACCTGCTAGTTCTGACGGTTGGTACTATGAATTTACCAACTGTCTAACAGGGTATGGTGATTGTGATGATTATACCAAGCAGACAGAAAAGGTTTTTGGAACCCCAGTTGCTTTAAATAATAAATTATTTGTTTCAACATTTGATGCAAGTAAAGATGGTCTGTCTGGCGACTGCGGTGCAGGTGTGAAAGGGGCAAGTTTGATGACCACTTTCTGCTTGCCTTATGGTCAGTGTAAGAGTTCAGACCCTACAGGTTCGGGACGTTCAGTTATTGGTGCAGGCATTCACACCATTACTGTCGGTAATGACAATAAAAAAGGTGGTGGTTCCGGTGGTGGTTCTGGCGGTGGTTCCGGTGGTGGCTCTGGTGATGAGCGACCAACAAGTGCTTCAAATTACTGTATTTCAACTGGTGGGCGTATGACAATTACAGTAACAGGAGCAGGTGGTGCAAGCGAAGAAACACAAATGTGCTTAATTCCTCAACGCTGGTACCAGAAATTTCGTTAAGGTGAGTTTATGAATAAAATGAATAAATTTGCTGAACGAGGTTTTACTCTGATAGAACTTATGGTCGTGGTAGTAATTGTGGCAATTTTTGCTGCAATTGCTATCCCGAGTTATCAGAATTATGTTCGGCGTGCAGAGGCATCCCAAGTGCAACAAGAAATTCAAAGATTAGCCAGTGAATTGTCTAAGTGGAAATCTCGGAATTTCAGTTATCAAGGGTTTAATTTAACGCCACAAACTATAAGAAATTATACTATTGAAATCAAAGATGGAACCGATACTGCTTTTAAACTAGATGATAAAGATGGTACTGAATACAAGGCTGATGGCCAGCAATGGGTAATTAAAGCAATTCATGCAGATGGAACGAATGTCTCTTTTTTGCAAACCAGTACAGGATTAAAGTGTAAGAATAAAGCAAAGACAAATATTACCTATAGCAGTTGTGGTACAGGGGGTGAAGAATGGTGATTAAAAATCCACAGACAGGCTTCACGTTGATTGAGTTAATGATAGTTGTTGCTATTATTGGCATTCTGGCTGCAATTGCTTATCCCTCCTATCAACAATACGTGCGTAAAACAAAAAGAACGGAGATGCAGGCAAGTATGCTGCAGATTGCTTCGCAGATACAGCGTTATAAAATTGCAAATTTTAAGGTAAAAGGTGCAGTTGCTAATGATTTTGGGATTAAAGCAGCCTATCCGGAACAAGGAACTCCTCTTTATACAGTAGCTTTAAAATGGATTGATACAGATGGGAGTGTAAAAGATACGACACCTTTAGGTTCTGAAAGATGGGTCTTGATTGCAACCCCAATTTCGACTGCAACACAATATCGTGATGGCCATATTGGTTTGAATTTTAAAGGTGAGCGTTGTTGGATCCAAGGTACAGATAATTCTGGTACAGCATGTACTCCATCTGCCACATCAAATTGGGACGGACGCTAACCTAAATTCAAAATTGTGGATAACCAACTTTTGATCTTTCATTCAGGGCAAACTTCGCGTAAAATATTGCCCTCTATGAAAGGGGTTTGAAGTGTTCCGGTGGTCGGTACATGAATAATCCGTAAAAACTATAAGGTTCTATCATGGTTGTTATTCGTCTTGCACGCGGTGGTGCTAAAAAACGTCCGTTCTATCAAATCATTGTGACTGATAGCCGTAATGCACGTGACGGTCGTTTCATCGAACGTATCGGTTTCTTCAACCCTACAGCTCAAGGTAAAGCAGAAAAACTTCGTTTAGATGCTGACCGTTTTGCTCACTGGGTTTCTCAAGGTGCTCAACCTTCTGAACGTGTTGCTTCTCTAGCTGCTCAAGCTAAGAAAGCTGCAGCTGCTGCTTAATTTTAAGGTAGCAGGTAGCCCATGACACCAACACAGAATGTTCCCGAAGATCGTATTCAGATTGGACAGTTACGTTCAGCATATGGATTAAATGGGTGGCTCTGGGTCTATTCCAATACAGAACCTATGAGCAATATATTTGACTACCTTCCTTGGTATATTGAGACCAAAGCAGGTTGGCAAATTGTCGATGTAAAACGTTGGAAACCGCATGGTAAAGGCCTGGTGGTCAGCTTGAAAGGTGTGAGCGATCGCACTGCAGCAGATAACCTGGTGGGTGCAAATATCTGGATTGCAAAATCGCAGCTGCCACAAGCAGGCGTGGACGAGTATTACTGGTCTGATCTGAAAGGCCTAACGGTGTTAGGTCTGGACGATGATGAGCAGGAAGTCAACCTCGGTCAAATCCATGAGCTGTTTGAGACAGGTGCCAATGACGTTATGGTGGTTCGTGCGACTGCCGAGAGCGTTGATGGTGAAGAGCGAATGATTCCATGGCACAAAGATGTGGTCCAGCGTGTTGATCTCGAAGCTGGTCGTATCTACGTAAATTGGGGCGTAGATTACTAATATTTCGGAAATAGAGGAGTCTGCGATGTTTTTTGCAGTCATTACGCTTTTTCCTGAAATGTTTGAAGCGATTACAGCCTACGGGATTAGCGGGCGCGCAGCAAAACGGGATTTGATGCAGATTCACTGTATTAATCCACGTGATTTTGCGACGGGCAACTACAAACGGGTGGATGAACGTCCATTTGGGGGTGGTCCGGGTATGGTGATGATGGCTGAGCCGCTGGCAAAAGCAATTCATCGTGCCAAAGAGCTTGCAAATGATGCAGGTGCGGTTCATGTACCGGTGGTGTATATGTCACCACAAGGTAAAACCTTAAACGAAGCAGCAGTACAGGATTTCGTTCAGTATGACGGTCTGATTGTACTCTGCGGACGTTATGAAGGGGTCGATGAGCGTTTGATCCAGAAATATGTTGATCAGGAATGGTCAATCGGGGATTACGTCTTGTCGGGCGGTGAGCTGCCTGCGATGGTTTTATTAGACAGTATTATTCGGAGACTTCCGAATGCCATGTCTGATGAGCAATCTCATGTGCAAGACTCCTTTGTGGACGGTCTGTTAGACTGCCCGCAATATACCAAGCCAGATCATTTTGAAGGTTTGGATGTGCCTGAGGTATTAAAGTCCGGGCATCATGCAAATATTGAAAAATGGCGGTTTTTGCAGCGTTACCAGCGTACACTTGAACGCCGCCCAGAGTTGGTGGAGCAAGTTGAGCTAAGCAAGCAGCAAAAAAAATGGCTCAAAGATGAGCAAGGGTAAATAAACTTAAAGCACTGCTTTAAGGCTTTACCTGAGCAAAATACTTAAATTTAATTAAGTATTTTATTCGGCTCTTTATGTATTGAAGTGGTCAAGCATAAAGAAAAAGTTTAATGGGTAACATGCGCTTTAGCCTCTATACCCTGCGGATATCAGACCCCTTCTGACCCGCGCTAATCGGAGATACCCCATGAGCGGTAAGCATCCTTTAGTTCAAGCAGTTGAAAATGCACAATTAAGAACAGATCTACCTGAATTTGCACCAGGTGATACAGTTATTGTTTCTGTAAAAGTAAAAGAGGGCGATCGTGAACGTCTTCAGGCTTTTGAAGGTGTGGTAATTGCGATCAAAAACCGTGGTTTAAACTCTGCGTTTACAGTTCGTAAAATCTCTAGCGGTGTTGGTGTTGAACGTGTTTTCCAAACACATTCTCCAATCGTAGCTAAAGTTGAAGTGAAACGTCGTGGTGCCGTTCGTCGTGCTAAGCTTTACTACCTGCGTGAATTGTCTGGTAAAGCTGCGCGTATCCGTGAAAAATTACCAGCTCGTAAGGTTAAAGCTTAATTTTAAGTTTTATCACGAGTTAAAAATGCGCCAATCGGCGCATTTTTTATATCTGTAGTTTATATGCCTGTACTTTTAATCTATTGGCTGGTGAATGGAAAACCACCACTTGCTCATCCTGAATATTACCAGAGTTGTCCCCTCATCATGTTTTTTTAAAACAACTGAAGTATTCTCTACAGTCGCTCCAGTATCATCTTTGACCTTAAAGTCCCTGTAACTTTAAACGGTTGGCATGCTGGCGATAGACATTGACCGGATCAGGGGCAAAAAGACTTTTAAGACCCAATACCATATTAACCTCGTCCAGATGATTCCAGTGGTAATTATCGCGAATGGTTTTACCGAATTTTGCGCTACAACGTGCCACCAGGCCATCATTATCCCGTCCTCCATCTATTAATAAGCTGGTGAGCTGTAAAGCGGAGTCCGGATCAAGAATATTGGTGACCGTTCCAACACCAGTAAAAGAATAGTGGTAAATGCCTCCCTGTTTATAGCTGCCTTCTCCACAGCTTGTTGTAGGCATCCCGAGAGGATATTTCTGGTTAAATTCAGCTGCGCCGGCCAGTGTAAGACTGTTACCTGCCGCCATGGAATCATGCGGGAAACTGTTCGGGTTTAGGCCCTGTGCCCAAGTGATTGCTTTAGACATCAGGTTAATGCTACCGACCAATGCTTCTTCAATAACCGTGCCTTGCGCTTTTAGAATTAAATCCGCCACTGGAGAACCTTTATGGGGTGCGCCCACTGTAGTTAAGGAGGCAACGGAGTTAGGGGCTACACCTGCCACATAGCGAATCGTCGGGCCGCCATGCGAGTGACCAATCAGATTGACCTTTTCAGCACCCGTAATGGCTAAAATTTCTTCAACCTGCTGTTTAAGCTGTTCACCACGTACCTCAGATGAGTTAAAGGGTGATACACGCGTGGCCCAGACATTGGCGCCATTACGTGCCAAATCCGGCAGAATCTGATACCAGTAATCCAACCCAAACTGATCCGTGCCAATACGAATAAATCCTGCCATACCATGCGCAAACACTATCGGATATCGGGTTTTGGCGTAGTTCGAGCTGACTTTTACAGTGGCTTGACTGGCCAGTGTGGGAGTTTGTGCCGTGACAGAGCTTGAGCCGAAGAGCAAGCCTGCTATAAATAGTCCATATTTCATAAATCACTCCTGCTTGTTGTTTTTATGGCAATCCGCGCCATATTTTTCTTTTGTAATGACCCGCGTCGCCCTGGCACACTGCTTGGGTGTGTAGAGATAAGCCAAGCACTATGCTACTGGTGAGCGTGACAGCCAATGCGGGCTGAAACTGCCTCAACATTTTCATAAACTCCCTTTTTATAAGTTTTATTAAATAGGTTGTCAGTTCCAGCGCTAAAATTTTGCAGTCCATGCTGCGCTGCTCATGGGGAGATATTGTTTTTCTTTTGCTTATTCTTCTCAGACTGTCGGCTAAAGACCATATCATTTCAGGACAAGAGCAAGCTGAAAAATAGTGGCGCACCAACTATTCGAGATAGCTTTTATAAACTCTTGAAAACGCGACGCCATATGAACAGTGGCTGACATACTTGTTTACCTCTATTGAGGTAGGATCTTTGTCAATCCGATGAATAGATCCAGTAAGGAGCCAGCTTCTCTGATGTGATTTGATCAGGAGAGCATGTCAATCTGGATAAGGTAATTTACCCCCCTGATCATGCAGTTGTTCAAAGGTGGCCAGTCGCAAACGGTCTTCTGGCTTTTTAAAGGACTGTACCCGCAGCTCCTGAATGGCTTGCTGTTTGGCATTATCACTTATGCCACTTTTTAAGATATTGTCCCGTGCATGAAGGTAGTGGTTGACATTGTTTTTCCAGTTGGCCCGTTCTATATCCAGTTTTTCCAAACGCTGGGTGGCGGCCGGACCCACCAGATTCAGACGCATCTGCCGGATTTCTTCATCAGAGCCGCCGCGTGCTTTAATATCAGCCGTTAATTGACGTAAATCTTCTAGCTTGTTCAGTTGTTCCAGGTTTTCCTGCCAGTCCTGAGGCAGTTGCTCGAATAAGTTTTTCAGTTGCTGGGCTTTTTCTGCTTCACTCAGCTGTTGATCTGCCAGAACCGCCATCCGTTCCAAGGTATATTCATGGTAGCGATCTTCTGTACCAAACAGGCCTTCAATTTCACCCTTCGAGAAAAACTGTTGACGTAAATTCTGGGTAGCAGTATAGATGCTGCGGTAATAAGCCGGGTCTTCCTGATTGAGGCCAGAGGGCGGGTTTAATGAACCTAGGGCCCGACGGTATTGCAGATAACGCTTCCACAAGTCCAGAATTTGTGAGAGCGCAGGTTGTTGATAGTTCTGCGAAATGTAGCCATGAAAACCTGTATCGATCTGTTCCAGTGTTTTTTCGCCATACTGGGTAATAAAATATTCAAAACAGTTACGGGTCTGTTCATTCACTATTAAGCGCTGACTGGCATCAAGATGCATTTGACAGTTGATTTCCGTATCCTGCTGACTGGAACTGGCAAACATGGCATTGGCCGGGTTCTGGTCCAGCAATACTGTCTGTTGCTGGGGGGCAGTGGCGGAAGATGACGGCGTAGCTATATGTGCTTCAGCCTTATCTTTGGGAGCTAGCCACAGAATCAGGGTGATCATACAGAGGAGCACCAGCGCCACAATAATCCAGATTTTGTATTTCTGCATATCCTATGCACCTTTTTTGTTTTTCTTTCCTGAGGAATCCAGTCTAAATAGACTCAATATGCCATAAATGTATTTCAACAGCATAGACAAGTTGTAAATCATCGAGCAGGGTTTTACCATTGCACCAATTTAAAAAATGTCTGATGTTGTGCCATGAAAGTAGCTTCTCCTAAAATTCAGCGTCGTCATATCAGCGGTGTATTTCTGTTAAATAAACCTTTGGGCATCAGCTCTAATGCTGCATTGCAAAAAGTCCGCTGGCTGTACCGTGCGCAAAAGGCAGGCCATACCGGGGCACTGGATCCACTGGCCTCCGGTTTATTGCCGATCTGTCTGGGAGAGGCGACCAAGTTTTCGCATTATCTGCTGGATTCGACCAAGCGCTATCAGACCACCATCTTTTTAGGTCATAGCACCACCACGGGTGATGTCGAAGGTGAAGTGCTACTGGAGCAGGCGGTGCCCGAGCTGACTGAAGCGCGTATTGAAGAGGTCTTGGCTCAGTTCACTGGGGATATCCAGCAAGTGCCACCGATGTATTCGGCTCTCAAAAAAGAAGGCCGACCGTTATATGAGCTGGCTCGCCAAGGCATTGAGATTGAACGTGAAGCTCGTCCAATCACTATTTATGCAATTACCTTATTGTCCTTTACTGAAAACAGTATCACGCTGGATGTGACCTGCTCCAAAGGCACTTATATTCGTGTACTCGGTGAAGATATTGCCAAAGCGCTGGGAACGTATGGTCATCTGACTTATCTGCACCGTACCCGAACTGGACATTTTGATCTTATCCCTAGCTATACCCTCGAATATCTGGAAAGTCTGACTGAAGCAGAGCGCGAAGCCCTGCTTTTAGCTGCCTATGCTCCAGTCCAGCACTTTACGCACATTCAGGTGCCGGAAGGCCGCGCGGAGTATTTTAGCCGGGGGATGGAAAGTAATATTGATCATCCTGCTGAACCGCAGGTATTGGTCTTTCATGGCGATCAGTGTCTGGGGCTGGCAGAAATTACCGAGCGTAAACGTCTGGTGCCAAAACGCGTACTTAATCTCTAATTCGGTTTTATTCACATGGAGCTTGAGATTGTCATCAGTCTGGTCGTCTTTGCCTTTATGGCAGGGGCGATTGATGCAGCGGTGGGAGGCGGTGGGCTGATCCAGATTCCAGCCCTCATGAGCAGCCTGCCGCACTTGCAACCTGCCACAGTATTTGGTACCAACAAGCTGGCTTCGATTTTTGGAACCGGTTCTGCGGCCTGGTCTTACCTCAGGCAGGTCAAACTGCCTTGGAACTTGCTGGGCGTGATTGCGCTGTGCAGCTTGGTCAGTGCTTTTATGGGCGCAGCCAGTGTCACCCTGATTCCGGTCGATATTCTCAAGCCTTTTGTTTTGTTCATGCTGATCGTGATTGCACTGTATACCTTCATAAAAAAGCAGTTCGGCCAGTTACATGTCGAGCAAAAGCCGAATAAAAAAATGCTGATTCTGGCAGCACTGGGCAGCTTGCTGATCGGATTTTATGACGGAATTTTTGGACCCGGCACGGGCAGTTTTTTTATCTTCTTTTTTATCCGTTATCTGAGCGTAGATTTTCTGCATGCATCGGCACTTTCAAAAATCGCCAACTTCACCACCAACCTGGCGGCTTTAAGTTTCTTTATTCCCAGTGGCCATGTGCTATTTCTGCTCGGTGCGATGATGGCGGTGGCGAATATTGCCGGCTCGCTACTGGGGGTCAGACTGGCTTTTAAATATGGCAGTGGCTTTATCCGGATTTTGTTTCTGATACTGGTTAGTTTGCTGATTTGCCGTTTGAGCTATCAGCTGTTCTGGGTTTGAAACTAGATGTAAACCATTCTCGATATTAACCTTTTTATAGCAACAGCTGTACAAACTATGCCAGATTAACTCCTAAAAATTCTCTAGAATCAGCAGCATGAAGAACAAAAAATGAAACAGGAGTCATGATGCAGACGATTTTTGAAGCTTTAAGAGAAAGCCACCAGATTCAGCGCGAGCTGGCAGAAAAATTATTACAGACTTCCGGGGATTCACCTGAACGCCGTGAATTGTTCAAGCAACTCAAAAATGAACTGTTTGCCCATGAGACGGCGGAAGACCGCTATTTCTATATTCCATTGATGATGACGGATTCCGGTCTGAGTATCACCCGTCATGCTCTGGCAGAACACCATGAAATGGATGAAATGGTCGAAGAACTGACGGCGATGGAACTCAGTAATCCTGGGTGGATTGCGCTGGCAAAAAAACTGTCTGAAAAGGTACATCACCATTTAAAAGAGGAAGAACACGGTTTCTTTCAGCAGGCTGGTAAAATTTTGGATGAGCAACAAAAGACGGCTTTGGCTGAACAATATCAGCGGGAATACCAGCATTATAAAGACATGAACAAAGATACGCTGGTCCAAAGCTAATCTTTGCATTTAAAATTACATCACACCACAACATGGCTGGATGACCATCTTTTTAATCAGTTAATTCAGCTTGTCAATTTTTGGGGTTTTATATTTTTTATGCGTTTCACTTAAGGTTACCCCGACTGAAGCGAGCATAATACAGAACAGTGCCACGGTTTGAAGTAGGGTGATTTTTTCACCTAGCAGTAGAAACCCGGCCAGTGCTGCCAAGGCCGGAGACAGACTGGAGAGCGTACCATAGGTGGTTTTGTTCAGGTATTGCAGGGCTTTTAAATCCAGGGCATAAGGAATAGCAGTGGCCAGTAGGGCAATCGCCAAGGCTTTTCCCCAGTACTGGGTCTCTATCAGGGCTGGAGCATTGTTATATAAACCAATGGGTAATAAACAGAACGCGGAAAGTGTAATAGCAATCGTTAGCGCATGCATGCCGATATTCTGCTGTACGACACGTTGTCCAAAATAGATATACAAGGCCCAGCACAGACCTGCACCCAGCGCACAGGCCGCGCCAATCAGGTCGAAATTACTGCTATGGGCCTGCCCCCAAGGCACCATCAGGATGATCCCTAAAATTGCCAGCAAGACCCAGGCATAATCTTTGCGATTCTGAATTGAAATCAGTGCCAGGCTCAGCGGACCGATAAATTCCAGCCCTACCGCGATACCTTGTGGCAGGCGGCCTAGCGATAAATAAAACAGAATATTCATCACGCCCAAAGCTGCGCTATAGTAGAGCAGATCCCGCCATTTCAAGAAGTGTAAGCGTCGAATAATGTTCCAGGAGCGGAACATGACACAGACAATAACTGCCGCGAAACATAACCTTAAAATGGTCACAGTGATGGGATCAAGCACCATAAATAGCTGCTTGGCGAAGGAAGCACTGATCTGGTAGGAAGTCATGGATAAAACCATGTACACCACCGCAAGGAGTTGAGTGTTTGGCATGCAGGTGCTACTTATGCCAAAAAGGCATAATCAATCAATAGGGGAAAATGAAATTATAGCAAAGCGGGCTGTTTGTAATGCGTAGAGTAGAAGAATATTTTATGTGCAGATACAGTAGATGGACAGCACATGAATTCAAATTTTCCAAAAAAGATCATTGTCAAAAATTTTTAAATTCAAAGTGTCAAATAGCAGGTTCTAAGTTTTGAATTTAAAAATACATCGCTGGTTTTAGTCTAAGGTATTTATAATCAATCTTTGATAAAACTATATTTTTATACTTGAGTGATTTTTAGTTTGATTTAAGTATGCACAATACTTTTAAAAGTTTAAAAAATAACTGATAAATAATTTCAAAAAATAAGTCTAAATTAAGTAGCACGCTGTTTGCGTCTTTGTGTGGTAATGGTGCAGCCAATTGAGGCCGTGATAATGGTGGCAAGGGCCAGCCACTGGTTCCACAATAAGCTTTCACCTAGAAATACAAAACCGGACAGGGCAGCAATGGCAGGTTCCAGACTCATTAAAGTCCCAAAGCTGAGGGCAGTTATATTACGCAGGGCAATCATTTCCAGGCTAAAAGGTAAAACACTGGCCAGCACAGCTAATATAATGAAATATAAAAGATTTCCAGGTTCAAAAACCTGTGTGGGCATGCCTGCAAACAGGGCAATCGGCATCACCAGCAGCATTGCGACGAACATGCCCAAGCAGACGGTATGATTGCCCGACACCCCCGACGGTTTTTGTCCGGCAACAATATAGACAGCCCAGCAGGCACCTGCGCCCAGAGCCAAAATAATTCCCAGTGGATCGAGTGGCTCGGCGGCCTGATGAAAAGGAAAGAGTAAGATCAGCCCTACCACTGCCAGACCGACCCAGATAAAGTCGGCTTTCTGCCGGGCATAAAACAGCGCCACACTTAAGGGGCCAATAAATTCAAAAGACACCGCAATACCGAGTGGCAGGCGGTCAATGGCCAGATAAAACAGCATGTTCATTCCCGCCAGGGCTAAGCCATAGCTGAGAATAGCCGCCCATTTTACCTGTTTGAAACTGATCTGCCAGATTTTAAAAATCAGTGCCAGAATCAAGGCGCCTAATAGCAGGCGCATGGCTGAAACGGTCAGGATTGGAAATTGACCGAACAGATATTTGGCAAAGGAGCCACTGCTTTGCATGCTGATCATCGCGATCAGTAAAATCAGCGGTGCTTGTACGAAGGGCGCAATTTTAAAATTGGGCATGACTCAATTGGTTTCAAGGCTGGAAAGAGGGCAGGAGCAGCATTAGCCGGATCAGGTTTGAAATTTAAAACCTTCAAAAATAAAAAACCACAGCCTAAAGACTGTGGTTTTCTGGCAAGCTGAATTAGAACAATACGCGAACGCGGATTGTACCTTCAACTTCATTCAGTGTATCCAGCGCTTCTTTAGAAGCAGTTGCATCTACGTCCATGACCAGATAACCGACATCACCTTTGGTCATTAAAGACTGACCAGAGATGTTGATGCCATGTTCAGCAAACAGGTTGTTAATCTTAGACAGAACGCCCGGAATGTTCTTGTGGATATGCAGCAGACGGTGCTTACCTTCAGTCAGTGGCAATGCAATTTCAGGGAAGTTCACCGCAGAAAGTGTCATACCCTTATCTGAATAAGCGACAAATTTCTCAGCCACTTCCAGACCGATGTTTGCTTGTGCTTCCATGGTCGAACCACCCACGTGAGGGGTCAGGATGACGTTTGGAATGTTACGTAGCGGAGAAACAAATTCTTCACCGTTGGCTTTAGGCTCTTTCGGGAATACGTCAACCGCAGCACCAGCAAGATGGCCTGATTTCAGTGCATCGGCCAGGTCTTCAATCACGACACAAGTACCACGTGCCGCGTTGATGAAGATTGAACCTTCTTTCATTTGCGCGAACTGTTCTTTGGTCATGAAGTTACGTGTAGACGGAACATCTGGCACGTGCAGAGAGACGACATCAGCATTGGCAAGCAATTCATTCAATGAGCCGACCTGACGTGCATTACCCAATGGTAATTTTGTCACTGTATCGAAGTAGATCACTTTCATACCCAGGCTTTCAGCCAGGACAGAAAGTTGTGAACCGATTGAACCGTAACCTACGATACCTAAAGTCTTACCACGCGTTTCGAACGAACCTACAGCAGATTTGTTCCAGCCGCCTGCATGTGTATCTGTTGATTTTTCAGGTACACGGCGAAGCAGGAGAATGGCTTCAGCAAGTACAAGTTCAGCTACTGAACGAGTATTTGAATATGGTGCGTTAAACACTGGAATACCGCGACGCATTGCTGCGTCCAGATTCACCTGGTTGGTACCGATACAGAAACAGCCCACTGCGATTAACTTGTTCGCAGCTTCAAAAACTTCTTCAGTCAGCTGAGTACGGGAACGGATACCAATAAAGTGTGCATCTTTAATCGCTTCTTTCAGCGCTTCACCCTCAAGCGCAGTTTTACGATAGTCAATGTTGGTATATCCAGCAGCATTTAAAGTGTCGATCGCGTTTTGGTGAACGCCTTCTAACAACAAGAAACGGATTTTATCTTTAGGTAGAGATAGATGTTGGCTCATTACGGCTCCGCTACAAAGGCCAAATTTAGTCGCGGTATAATAGCACAGGAATGGGGTGGTTATACATTTCCTTGATGACGGCAATCGCAGCTATTTTCGCAGGTGATGATGCACAAATGATAAAAATGGTTGAATTAAACCAGCGTTTTCAAAGCTATATTATCAAAATTAGCATTTTTTAAGGGAAAGCCCTAAAAATAGCTTATAATATTGCCCCGTGCTGTTAACGCGCCTCTCTTTGATGCTTTAATCGGCATATTCTGCCTGATTTGCATACAGGTCTTTATGTCTGAAAAATGTGCAAATAAACCGGCGAAGTCTCTTTTGTTTAATTCATGCTAGGTCTGCAAACGATGAATGCTCCAGTCGCTTTAACCCCTGAGTTATTGACCCAATTGACTGCAATTGTGGGTGAAAACCGTATTAAAACCGATACGGATAGCCTCCAGAATTGGGGTCGCGATCATACCAAGCACTTTGATCCAAACCCGTCGGTCATCGTGTTCCCATCGAGCACCGAACAGGTTCAGGCAATTGTTAAGCTGGCCAACCAGTTTAATGTGGCTGTCACTCCATCAGGGGGCCGTACTGGTCTGTCCGCAGGTGCAGTCGCTGCTAACGGTGAAATCGTGGTGAGCATGGACAAGATGAACCAGATTCTGGAATTTTTCCCGGCAGACCGTATGGTCCGTGTACAGTCTGGTGTCGTGACTGAGCAGTTACAGAATTATGCGGAAGAGCAGGGGATGTATTACCCGGTAGATTTTGCATCTGCGGGTTCCTCCCAAATTGGCGGCAACATCGGCACCAATGCTGGCGGGATTAAAGTCATTAAATATGGCATGACCCGTAACTGGATACTTGGCCTGACAGTGGTGACCGGTAAAGGGGATATACTGCGTCTGAACAAAGGCATGATCAAAAACGCAACAGGCTATGCACTACAACACTTATTCATTGGTGGTGAGGGTACGTTGGGTCTGGTGACTGAAGCGGAAATCAAGCTTGAGCGTCAACCGCAAGACCTGCAAGTGATGGTACTGGGTGTGCCTGATTTTGATGCAATCATGCCGTTATTGCATGCCTTCCAGGCGAAAATTGATTTAACAGCATTTGAGTTCTTTGGTGAGCTGGCCATGCAGAAAGTCTTGGCCAATGGTCATGTGCAGCGTCCTTTTGAAACCGAATGTCCATTTTATGTTCTGCTGGAGCTTGAAGCGCCGTTTGAACCGATCATGGACAAGGCGATGGAAATTTTTGAGCATTGCATGGAGCAGGGCTGGGTACTTGACGGTGTGCTGAGCCAAAGTCTGGAACAGGTAGAAAGCTTATGGCGTCTGCGTGAAGATATTTCTGAATCCATTGCCCCATTTACACCCTACAAAAATGATATTTCTGTTCTCATTACGCATGTTCCAGCATTTATTAAAGAAATTGATGCGATTGTGGCAGAAAATTATCCTGACTTCGAAGTCTGCTGGTTTGGTCATATCGGTGATGGTAACCTGCACTTGAACATCCTGAAACCTGAACACTTAAGCAAAGATGAATTCTTTACCAAATGTCAGGTGGTGAACAAGTATGTCTTTGATACCGTGAAAAAATATGACGGCTCAATTTCTGCAGAACACGGTGTGGGTATGACCAAGAAACCTTATCTTGAGTACTCACGTTCAGCCGAAGAAATTGAATATATGAAAGCCCTGAAAAAAGTATTTGATCCGAAAGGCATTATGAACCCGGGCAAGCTTTTCGACCTTTAAAGCGGTTTGAAATGAAAAAAGCGCATCGAAAGGTGCGTTTTTTTATGCCCGTACCAGAGCAGTTACATAGTTTAAATAGTTTTAAGCTAAAAAGCGCTGCATGATGATTCGTGAATAATAAGGATAAACATGGGGTTAAACAGTATGTTACAGTTATTAACACTTACAGTTTTAGGCCTGACAATGATAATGTCAGGGTGCGCCACCACACAGCAGGTGATTGCAAAAGTGCAGTCCTCTTCAGATACCCCTCTGGATCAGGTACTGAAGATGCGGCCTGATTTACGTGATGAACTGGCAACCGTAGAAATCCGGCAGTTTTTTAATAAAAGCGAAGCACCGACTGTGGGACAGGTGAAGGTAACAGAAACCGGATTAATGGATGATTCGGTCAAATCCATTCAAACAATTTATCATTTCAAAAAAGAAGAGAAAAACTGGAAAATGCACAAGGCTGAAAAGTTATATCGCTGTATGCGGGGAGCCAATACCAAGACTTTCCAGAAGGCAGTTTGTCCATAATTTTATTTGCTCTTTAAGCAGTTTGTGCTGAAAAGCGTATCTGGATGATGCGCTTTTTGCTTTTGGGTAATTATCTGCAACCCATAAACTCATTGTGCCTTTCCAAGCACTTCAGTCATGAGGCTACTCTCACTATCTAAAACAATTACGCAAAACAAACTGAAAATCCTCGCATTCATCCATCGTGATGATACTCGCGTTTCAGTCGGCAGTTTCTCGCCCGTCCTTTCTGTGTTTTCCCTCTACGAACTGGGCAATACCGTATCGCCATTTTTACTGCTCGACCACGTAGGGTCGGCCAACCTCAAAGCCAGTCATTTACAGAACGACGTTAGCGCCCATCCACCTCGTGGTTTTGAAACTGTCACCCTGATGTTTGCAGATGAACTTGAACACCGCGACTTAAGTGGCGGTGGAGGCATCATTTCCGCAGGCGATGTGCAGTGGATGACGGCAGCATCAGGCATTAGACATAAAGGAGTATTTAGCAAAGACCGTTCAGACTGCGGCGGACGTTTTGACATGCTACCACTCTGGATCAATTTGCCTGCCAAGGACAAAATGAATCCACTACATTATTAAAATCTACGCGATGCACCGATTTCCAAAGTATGACTGCCAATTGATGCAGACTTTGTCCGAGTGATTGCAGGGCACTATCAATAAGCCCAAGGCCCGGCTTAGACACATACACCCATACCAGTTTATAAAGTCTTTTTAAAACAAGGTGAAATCATACAGCTCTCGGCACAATCAGGTGAGACCACGCTGCTGTATATGCGTACTGGTCGGCGTGGCTTTCATCCTTATGATGAAATATGAGAGTCTTATAATGAGATAAAGACAAGAAATTGTATTCGTTATCTTGCTATTTCAGAAGATGAAAAAATCCTGAAAACCCCAACATGATCAGCACGGATTTGCACATGAACTCTGCTAAAATGCGCATAATCTAATTAAATTCAATCTGTATTTTGCCCGATTAAATTCAATTCCAAAGGGTGGATTCAGGATGATGAGCATTAACTCTCTTATGCAAAACACGCCCACTCAAAAACTGACTCGCGCCACACTCATGTTTCCACTGGCACTGGTCCTGTTTGAATTCTCGGTCTATATCTGTAATGACCTGATCCAGCCGGCCATGCTGGCCATCACCCGTGACTTTGGTGTCAGCAGTTCATGGGCACCATCGTCGATGTCCTTTTTTTTATTGGGCGGCGCATGTGTCGCAGCCATTTTGGGGCCATTATCAGACCGATGGGGACGTAAAAAAGTGCTGCTGGGTGGAGTGGTCTTTTTTGTCATCTGCTGTTTGACGATTTTACTGGCACCCAATATTCAGAGCTTCCTTTTTCTGCGTTTTTTACAGGGTTTTGGCCTGTCCTTTATTTCTGCCGTCGGTTATGCCGCCATTCAGGAAAACTTTGAAGAACGCGATGCAATTAAAGTCATGGCACTCATGGCCAATGTTTCCTTGCTGGCCCCGCTTCTGGGACCTGTGATTGGCGCTTTTATGATTGATCATGTCTCATGGCATTGGGGCTTTATCGGGATTGCTTTTGTGGCACTTTTAAGCTGGTTTGGACTCAAGGCCAAAATGCCAAATCCTAAAATCAGTATTCCCAAACAGCCCATCAGCTATATTGTGGACGATTTTAAACAGGTCTTGAAAAATAAGCGCTTTGTAATTATGACCATGGCATTGCCGCTGGTTAGCATGCCACTGATGTTATGGATTGCCTTATCTCCCGTCATTCTGGTCGAGCAATTGGGCTTGAGCAGTCTTCAATATGGTCTGGCGCAGTTCCCGGTTTTAGGAGGGTTAATTCTAGGAAATATAATTCTGCTGAAAGTGATTGATAAAATGCCGCTCGGCCAGACGGTGTTGCTTGGTGTGCCCCTGATGTTATTGGGAACAATTTTACTTTTAGTTGGCTTGCTGATTCCGGATTATTTTCTGCATTGTCTGCTTATTGGTACTACCTGTATCAGTCTAGGGGAAGGCGTTAGTTTCTCGGTACTGTACCGCTTTGCCCTGATGTCCTCTGAAGTATCTAAAGGTACTGTTGCAGCAACAGTGTCTATCTTGTTGATGCTGAGCTTCTTTATTGTGATTGAAGCCGTCCGCATAGCGTATGAAGCCTATGAGCTTTGGGCTTACTGCGGTGTTTCATTTATTTTAATCGCGCTTTGGTTCACCTGGCCACGCCTGCAACTCAAGCAACTGATGCTGGAAAGAAAGGCGAGTGGAGAGTTTTAACTTTTGAGAGGTTTTCTATATTTTAGAACCCCTCTAAACAGTCCTTGCCCTCGTGAAGAAATGAGCAATATTATTGGGCAAACTCTCTCCCTAAGGGGGGAGAGGATGATTAACTTCCTCGGTTTTAAATATTTTGAGAGCAGCGAGAACCGGAAGTGATCAGGCCTCTTCAGCACTGGGCTGTTCTAGTTTTTTCAATTTCATATCAAAAATAAAGGGTCCAAAAGGCAGGATTGATGCAATTAAACCCATAATAAACATGCTGAGTGACCATTTCTGTTTTTCACAGACTGCAAATAACACCACAAGAAACAGCACAAACAATACGCCATGACCCATGCCGACATATTTCACCAGAATCGGATTTCCCAGCATGTACTTGACCGGCATTGCCACAAATAATAGCAGCAGAAATGAAATACCTTCTACCAAGCCTACCAGACGTAAAGTTTTAATATTCACCTACATTCACCATTGAGTTCAATCAAGTTTGAGTGTACCCAAACTGCGGATTGAATCAAAAGAAATTTTATAAATAAAATGAGTTATTTTAGAGGCTTATACCCTAGTGATTTACTGGGTTATTAAGCGCTCAATGGTTTTGAAATACTCATTTTTAGATCAAGACTGATATAAAAAACGGGCAAAATGCCCGTTTTTTTATATATCAATGAATGCTTAGATCACCCCACAAGCGATCCGCTCACCGCCGCCGCCCAATGGCAATGGATGATCTGAATAGTTGTCGCCGCCTGCATGTATCATTAAAGCACGGCCTTTAATATCGGCTAATTTAACACGTGGGGCCAGAAGTGTGACTCGTGCCGTACCATCGGTGCTGACTTTCAAGGCAGGCAAATCACCTAAATGACCGGTGCTTGGTGTGCCGTGGTTGGGTGCCTGGTTCGGGTTGTAATGACTGCCGGCCGCCAGCGCTGCGCCCATCTTGCCATCTTTCATAGCAGGCGCACATGAACCGTTTTCATGAACGTGGAAGCCACGTTCTCCTGCCGGAAGCTGTTTCAGGTGAGTACGAATGACCAGACCTGTCGGGCTGTCACTGAGCAAAACCGTACCCACAGACTCCCCCGTTCCTTGGGCAGAAACTACATGCATGCTGACCGTTCTGACATTTTCGGTTGAAATATCATTTGAGGTACAGCCTGTAAAAAGTACCGCACCTAGAGCGCAAAGCGTTGTTACTTTAAAGAATGAAGACATAAATTGGCATCCTGATCATTATTCCGTTTTTGTCCATCTATTGAATCAGAGCAATATCAAGAGGACTATATACAATCAGTGCTTAAATGTTTTATTTTGTTTAATAGCTGATGTTTAAGGAGTTTTAGGTGTCTCATCTACGTCCGGGTCAATATCATGTGCCATGGTGGCCTTAGGCATCAGCAGGGCTTCCTGATGATTGGTTTCATGCAGCCACTCCCGCCAGATGGCCAGCAGGACAGCTAGAATAACCGGTCCGATAAATATCCCGACCAGACCAAAACTGGCAATACCACCCAATACGCCAAACATAATCAATAAGAAGGGGATTTGGGTTGCCCCAGAAATGACCAGAGGACGGATGACGTTGTCTGCGGTACTGACGATACAGACTCCCCAAACCATGACTCCAATCGCCTCAATGGTCTGACCTTGTGAGAACAGCCACAGGGAGACAGCGGTATAGGCCACTGGCGGACCAAAAGGAATCAGAGCGAAGATAAAGGTCACAATGGTCAGCACCATCGGATTCGGTACCCCAGCGACAAAATAGCTTAAGCCTGCCAGCATGGACTGGGCAATGGCCGTCAGGCCGACGCCGTAGACTACCGCGCGTGTAGTCGCTGAAATCGTTGCCAGATAATGATGAATACGGGGACCGACCACCATTTCAAACGCTTTACGTACCTGATTTAAAATGGTGTGACCATCACGATAAAAAAAGAACATCGACAAAACGGCAAAACATAGCTTAAACACATTTTTGCTAATTTCATTCAGTACGACTTTACCGTAATTCAAATGGCCCTGAATCCAGCTAGAAATAGACAGGGCGATACTGTTGGGGTCAGTGTTGATTTCATTTAAAGTACGGCTGATTTCTTTACCGACAAAAGGCAGTTGGCGGATAAAGTCCGGAACATCCAGACGGCCTGAAAAAACCTGCTTTTGCAGTTCAAAATACAGGTTACGGCCCTCATGCTGTAACATGAAAATCGCAAAGATAAACGGCAGGCCAAACACCAGAATCACGGCCAGAATCATGATGGCTGAGCTAAGCGTGGGACGGTTGCCACACATGCGTAATACGGACTGGTACAGCGGCCAGGTCATATAGGCAATAATTGCTGCCCAAACTACAGGGATGATGAAATATTTGAGTATATGAAAACTCAAAAAAATCAGGATAAAAAATAATCCAAATAATAAGACTTTTTGTAGTGTAGGCGCGTACTGTTGCACTGAATTTTATGACTCATTTTTAGACCATAGCCAGCATATTAACTGAAAAAAAAGCGCAGGCAAATGTACATCACTCAAGATAGGGCGATTATTTAATGAAAGTCATATTAGAAAGTGTGGCATCTTAGAACCACTGCGCCGGATCATCAATAATCATGTTTAATACGTTTTGCCACTGATTTTGTACTTCACGGTACATTTTCTGGTTTTTATCAAATACAGACAGGCCCTCCATTGCCAAACGGCTATACACGGTACGTTCAGAAATCCAGGCAACAGGCTGTTGGTCAATCTTGTCAAAAAACTGCTGAATATGCTGTTGATGGGCGCTTTGGGCTTTGACACGGTTCGCCAGCAGTAAAATTTCAACTTTTCCTTTACGAATCCGTTTTATATCCTGTAAATGTTTTAGAAAACGGCGGGTGGAATCAATATCAAAAAAAGAAGGCTGTAACGGTATGATGATGGCATGCGCTTCGCTGACCAGCTGCTGGGCATGGTCTTCAGTTAGTGCACCGGGGGCATCAATGACCAGATACTCTATCTGTTTGGGGACATCGCCAATCGACTTGACATTGCGCCAGTCTAGGGAGCGAATCGGAGCTACATGTTCAGGACGCTGCTTGAGCCATTGCAAGGCCGATTTCTGATTATCGGCATCTGCGAGGGCGACCTTATAACCTTTTTGTGCGAGTGCTGATGCCAAACTTATGGCTGTAATGGTTTTGCCGCAGCCGCCTTTCTGATTCGCAACTAAAATTGTTTTCATGACTCAAGATGATTTTATTCTGCTCTCGCCTAGCATATCATTCTTTTCAGGCTTGCAAATGATCGATAAACTCAACTTCAGTCGAATGCAGATAGGAAAAATTAAGTAAATTAGGAAGATGGAATGTCCATAACGCTGGCCATGCTGATTGGTGCCTGTATTGGAGTGGTGTTGACCACCCTGATCTTAGGCCAGACACGAAATGGCCGAATTAAAGCCGAATATGAGCAGTATATTGCCGAGCTGGAACTGGAACATCAACAGGCGCTGGCTGCAGCACAAAAACGTAGTGTCAATACCAGCCGGGCAGTGCTAAAAGGGAAAATGGCCGAGCAGATGGCACCGATTATGCCAGAATTTCAGTATCTGCCGAGTGATGCCAAGTTTCTGGGCGATCCGGTGGACTATGTGGTTTTTGATGGCTATAGTGCTTTTCGTGATGGCGATGGACTGGCTGAGGATATTGAAGTGGTGCTGATTGACATTAAAAGTGGTGGAGCACGGCTGACCAAGGGGCAGCAGGCGATCGCCCGGGCGATTCAGGACGGACGCGTGCGTTTCGAAACTGTCCGGATTAATTTTAAAGATTAACCGTTTGGCCAGCCTGTCTTGTGACTGATGAATAAACTTCTTATTGCGGTAGCCCTATTTGCCTTAGGACTCTGGATCTGGTCCGAATATTTCCGCGCAATTCCACATCTGGAACAAGCCGGCATACTTAAGAACTTTCAGGTTGAACCAATTGAAGCCCATGAAGCTGAATATTGGGTTATTTCCAAAAAATATTATGGGCCTGAGCGCCGGACGATTCATCCCGCTAGTCCTGTAGTGGGCAGTTTTAACGATCTGGCCTATATAAGTAATATTGATCTGCTGTTGGCGCAGCCTGAAACGTCTATGGCAGCATTAAAGTCTTGGCAGCTTAAACAAAGCAAACGCTGCTTTGAAGTTAATCTCAAGGATGCGGTACAGGCTGATTCTGCACCTATACCGCCAGCACTGAGCAGTCTGAGTGTGGTTGCCTCCAGTGAAGCTGTTGCCGATAAAATCCGCCGTCTTAAGGCCGGTCAGCGGATCCGGATCCAAGGCGACTGGATCACACTTAAATATGTCAAAAACCAGCAGGAATTTTATGTGGGACTGGGTAGCCAAAATTCGTCACAATGCCGTTTATTTCGCCTCAATGCGGTTGAGCGTTTGGACTAAAACGGTTTATGTACACGTGCCAGTAGCATCCGCTGACCAATTTTAGGAATTCCTGCGGCCTCCCGATATTGAATCTCATCCAGCTTGAAACCTGTTTCTAACAGCGCCAGCTCAATATCACGATTCGGATGACAGCCATCCGCTACTTTCTTTTGTAACGGGGTCAGCAGATGCTGTAGACGCTGAATATTCAGATGCTCTCGGTTCAATACATGCTCGACCAGATGCAAACGTCCACCCGGTTTTAAAACCCGATAGATTTCACGCAAACTTTGCGCTAAATCTGGAACACTGCATAAGGTCCAGGTTGATACAATATTATTTAAACCATGTGTGGCAAAAGGCAGGGCTTCGGCGCTGGCCTGTATATGCTCTACCGGAAAAGGCATATGCTGAATCCGGTCTTGTGCCAGCTGAAAAATCGCCGGATTTGGCTCCAGTGCATAGAGCTGTTCCACTTGCTGATAAAAAGCCAGATTCAGGCCACTACCAAAGCCGATTTCTAGCACATCACCGCTGACACCAAGCAATAATTCGCGGCGCAGATCCATCAGTGAAGGCGTTTGCATGACCTGATTGAGCAGGTGTGGAAAAATATGTTGTTGATAAAATTTATAGAACATCGATATTTAAATAAGCTTTAAAAATACCAGTAGATTAACTGAAATAATCGATTCTCAACATGGTTGTGAGTTGACCAAATTGCATCAGCCTGTTACCAAGTGCAACTATTTTTCCAGTAAAAAATCCGTAATATCGAAAGTAGTTGCTTTAAAAATACTGAATGGAATTAATGTAGAATTATGCTCAAGTACTTGAAACCCGGTTTGTTATTGGCCAGTCTTATTTTGCCGATGTCAGCCTATAGTTCGATCGATCATAATATTGCCAAAGGCTTGCCGCCGATGGTACAAGGGCAGTCCATTTCTGCTTTACAGCCATTTCAAGGGGATTTCCGGATTTTGGGTTCCAAAATATATAATGATGATCCGCAATCCAAATTCTCTCCCATTGATTATGCAGTGAGCTGGGGATTATTTGCCGAACCCGAAATTGCCCGGCATATTAGCGTGAATCAATATGACCGTTATTTAAACTGGAAAATGGACCGTGTGCCTGTGCCTACGGAAAAAGCCATGCAAATGGTTTCCAATATGCATATTATTCCAGCCAATCCAACGATTGCCAAAGCCATTAAACAGGTGAAACGCGGTGATCTAGTGCGCTTGCAAGGAGAACTGGTTGAAGTGCGCGATAAAGAGCTGGTCTGGACCTCCTCTTTAACCCCGACCGATACCGGTGATGGCGCCTGTGAGGTTTTTCGCGTAAGTTCGATCCAGTGGATTGAAAAAGTGAATCGAAGCTAAGCGCAGCATTATTTCACTTTAAGTTATCTGAAAACCACTCTTCATGAGTGGTTTTTTAATAAAACATGATTTATTTTTTAGCCAGGGCTTCTGCTTCAAACTGAACCCCATCCCAGCCGTGTTGCATAAACTGGCGTATATTCTGGTGCTCAGTTGCTTCAGGACTAAGCAGTACAGACGTATAATGTTCAGCGAACAGGCTGAGAGTCTGAGCTTGATTTAGACCATGAAGCTGGGCAAAGGAAAGCACTTTGGCACTGCCTTGGTTTTCATTGGCCGCATTCTGCTGTTGACCATTTTTAAATGCGGTCGGGGTGTAGGTATAACGTGCATCAATATATGCAATCACATCCGAGAATTGTGCTTCACCCGCAGTCAATAATGCCAGTAAATCTTGCGCCATCTGCCCCACCTGATTTTTAAGCCTAATCCAACGGTGTCAATATAGCATTTTTCCTGAATCTCGATGGTGTTTATAATACGTTCGGTGCAAGATAAAGCAGTTGGTCTGTCCGCAGCGGGTATAAGAGCAGAGGAAAATAAAGATGAAAATGCAAGGGATGGAGCAGCTATGAACTGGCTTTGGGTCGCCATGGGTGGTGCAATCGGGGCGAGTCTGCGCTATGGCATAGGACTCTGGCTCTTTAAACCGCAGATGCAGTTTCCTTGGCCTACCTGGTGGGTGAATATCCTGGGCTGTCTTTGTACCGGTATTTTTTTGGCATACAGTCAAAAATATCCTGCTTTGCAGCAGGAAGCCCGTTTATTTTTAATGGTTGGCCTATTGGGCGGCTTTACTACCTTTTCCAGTTTCGGCTTGGAAAGTTTTCAGCTCTTGAAGCAGGGAGCCATCTCAATGGCGCTACTGTATATGTTTTCGAGCCTGTTGCTGGGCCTAACCGCTCTGACTGTAGGTTTTTATCTGAGTGACTGGATGTTGAACCAGACATAAAAAAGTCAGGAAATTGGAGGTCATTTCCTGACAAAACTACAATCTGAAAACGCCAGAAAAACGTTATGGAGTAGCTGGTTTTAACTGCATTTAAAACGGGCAAAACGTTTATTAATGCTGGCCACACGACCTTCCTCTTTACGAGTCTAGCGTGAATTCATGGTGCTCCGCTCAAGAAACACCCATCTGCATAGGGATGATGCAAGAGAACTTCTCGATACTCGGAGGAAGATCTGAACGCATAAGCTAAACTTTTCTTGATCACCTAAAATGTTATAAAGTAACACTTGATGTTTCAAGTGAAGTAGAGTTACAGCATGTAAGCTAGAGTCTAGCGGCGTTACAGCGCTTTAACCCGTTTAAGTACGGCTTGGCACCAGTTCTTCAAATACATCACTTAAGTCATCATCGACTTTTAAGTGAATCAGGTTCCAGTACTGTCCCGAAATGGTTCGGTTAACCATCAGGGTATCCGGTGAAGGCTTAAATACATCCCAGTATTTCAGGGAAGGTTTCAGCAGCTCCATACCATCATGATGGGCCGAATTCTCTGCAAAATCGTAATGAGTGGTCAAGGGACGTAACAAAACCTCTAGCCATTGTTCGTACAGTTCAGGTGGGAATTTTCCGGTTTCCGTCAGGCTATGCAGCGCATCCAGTTGCTGCTCAATCACGCCAATATCTTTTTCACGTGCTGCATGAATCAAGGTTCTGAAATGGCCTACGATTTCGGCAGACAAGGTTTTTACCGCACCGTAATCATAGATAATGACGGAGCCATCTTCACGGAAGGCAAAGTTTCCTGGATGCGGGTCACAGTGAAAACGTTTTAGATAGAAAATTTCCTGTCCAATGGCTCGAAGCAGACGTCGCCCCAGCGCATTACGGGTTTCCAGTGGCCAGGTGCTGGCGGTTTCCATGCTCTCGCCCTGTTCCAGACTCAGGGTTAAGATATGCCGGGAAGAATAATCCTGGAAAACACGTGGAATAATCACTTTAGTGTCTAGTGATTCATGGAAGACCCGGGCAACTTCCAGATTTTGAGCCTCAATTTCATAATTGAGTTCGTTGTCCAGGCTATGCTGGATTTCCTTAAACAGCTGATCCTGCAGTTTGCGGTCAATTTTCAGTACCCCCATTAGACGCAAGGCCAGACGGACCTGTTTCAGGTCACTTTCACAGGCTTCATCGACACCTGGATATTGAACTTTGACCACCACCTGCTGTCCGTCAGTTAAAACTGCTTTATGAACCTGCCCAATAGAGGCGGCGGCAAAAGGCTGTTCATCAAAGCTTTTAAAGAGCTGAGACAGTGGTTTTTTAAGTTCTTTTTCGACCTGGAATTGAATTTCCCGGAAGGGCATTGGCGGCGCCTGACGCTGTAATTTGGCAATTGCCTTGGCGACTTCTGGTGGAAAAATATCTTTATATTGTGAGGCAATTTGCCCCACTTTCATGACAGCGCCTTTCATCTCACCCAAAGTATCGGCAATCTGAACCCCAATATCCTGAAACAGTTGACTGCGTGCAGCATTTTTCTGCTCTTCATCTGCAGTGATATTTTTAATGGAATTGGATAGGGTTTTAGTTGCAATACTTGCAGTCATTCCGGCAAGTTTCATAAAACGTCGACCAGGGGTACGCGCCGTTTTTGCCATGTGAGATTCCTCGAGCTCATCATTGAACGGATGTATTTGATCATAGGTGACAACCGGGCAATTGCCTACATTTAATTGTAGATGATATGTTGCAAAGCTTCTCAAATTCTCCATTTTTTTTTTGTCGGCTTTGGCAGTATTATTTGCTTGAAAAAGCTTTGATGATTAGCCTGTTTTTACAAAATTGTCCGGTATCACTATTTTAAATAAGCCTTGGTGTTATTTCTGAATATTATTTTAAAGCAAAAAAATTAAACTATAGCCTTTATCACAGCCAAGAAGACTCCATGAAAGTTTATCGCTATTTTACCGGTACAGATGATGTGCATTTCTGTGCGCGAGTGACTCGCGCTTTAAATGAAGGCTATGAGCTGTATGGTGCGCCGACTATGACCTTTAATGGTAAGGAGGTAATTGTCGGGCAGGTCGTGATCAAAGAGGTCAAGGACGACTCCGAGATTCCACAGGGTTTAAAGGATGCACTCCAGGAATGCTAGTGCATCCTCACTGAACAACCTTTAGGAATTCAGGATAAGACGTTTGTTATTACTATAAAGCCGTGCCAACAATAACACACAGGCCACAGTCAGCCCCACAATCAGGCCAACCCAGACCCCGGCGGCACCCATATCACTAAAACGTGACAGATAGACACCGACCGGGAAAGCAATAATCCAATAGGAAATCATGGTGATCCACATGGGGCCTTTGGTATCCTGCATGCCGCGCAAGCAGCCGGCAGCACTGATCTGCCAGCCATCCATCAACTGATAGGCAATAGCAAAGAGTATTAGATACATAGCAATTTGAGTGACCACCGCATCTGAAGTATAGAGAGCCACAATTTCCTGACGGAACAGCCAGAGCAGCAGCATGGACAGCAGGGCCAGAACGGTGGCACTAATCAGCCCCAGACTTTGTACTTTACGCATCGCCTGCCAGTTCTGTTCTCCATAATAGGTCCCGACCCGGATGGTCAAAGCAATGGCGAGAGACATTGGAATCATAAAGAGCTGGGACGTGATAGAAATGGCAATCTGGTGCGCTGCCACAATGGTTTCACCCAAAGGACTCAAGACAATGGCTGCAGTACTAAAAATGCTGACTTCAAAGAAAATCGCCAGGCCAATCGGAAAGCCAAGTTTTAAAATACGCTTCAGCCAATAAGGATCAGCTGTTTCCCAATGGCTAAAAGGCTGGGTCTTGTGATAGGCCTTATTCTTAAAAATATACAGAGCCAGTGTGATAAACATCAGCCATTGCAGAATGGCGGTAGCAAATCCACAGCCTGCACTTCCCAGAGCCGGAAGAGGACCCAGTCCATACATAAAGAGATAGTTCAGTGGAACCAGCAGGATCAGGGCCAGCAGGCTGATGGCAGTCACCGGACGCGGATAACCTATGGCTTCAGAATAGCCGCGAAGAGCTGCATACATGGTGACCGCAGGCATCCCGAAACCAATGGCATGCAAGAACAGGCTGGCCTTAGGCTGTAGAGTTTCCGGCACACCTAGCAGGGGCAGGACCCAAGGCAAAATCTGTAAAATCAGGCCTGCAATGATCCCGAGGACCAATGCCACCCACAGAGACTGCCGGGCAATGGTGGCAATTTTTTCCGGCGTACGTGCACCATTGGCTTCAGCCACTAAAGGTGTGGTGGCAATCATGATCCCACTAAACAGCAGCATGACCGGAATCCATAAGCCGACCCCTACCGCAATTGCGGCAAGATCAGTAGGGGAAAGGTGTCCGGCCATAATCGTATCAATGAGCCCCAACCCTGCCTGGGAAAATTGGGTGACCAGAATGGGCAGCATGAGCTGAAACAGGCGCTTTAACTCAAAGGAAAAGGTTGTGGCGGACGAAACATTAGACACAAAAATGACTCATAGGTAATTATGTGCTTAGAGAAAAGGTTTAGCGTTGTAAAGTGAGAAGCACACCAATAAAAATCACTACGCCACCCAATAGACGTTGCCAGTTTAGCGGCAGTTTTGCATTGCCCAGCAGACCAAATTGATCTACCACCATCGACATGACCAGCTGTCCAAAAATAATGGCACCCGTCAAAGTCAAAAAACCAAGCTTGGGCGCTGCATAGATGCTCATACTAATGGCATATACTCCCAGTACGCCTCCGATCCATAAGTACAGGGGCACATTCATCAGCTCCTGTAGAGTCGGCTTGGATTGCGGCTGCAACAGCACCAGCAGGGCAAGCACTATTGTACCAATCAAAAAGGAAAAAAATGCAGCTTGAATCGGAGAATATAAATATTCTTTTAACTGGGTGTTAATGGCGGTCTGCAAGGTCAGCAAGACTCCAATGGTAAATACCAGAGGCAATAATATGATCAGTTGGGAAGATATTTTCATAATTTAATGAGCTAATTTTATTTAAATTTTTAGGTTGATCTTGCAGTGATTTTAATTTTAACAGTGTGCTGAAACAATCATGTTAAAATTTGGATAGATCTTGTCATAATTTTGAGTACTTCTTTGGCTGAATTAAATCCCGCCCTGATTCCTGTATCGCTTTATATCCATATGCCGTGGTGTGTGCGCAAATGTCCTTATTGTGACTTTAACTCACATGCGGTTCCTGAGGGGAAATTGTCTCTGGAGCTGGAACAGGAATATTTACACGCCTTGGTCGAGGACTTTAAAACTCAGGTAGATTTTGCCCAGGGACGCGCCATTCACAGTGTTTTTATCGGTGGTGGAACCCCTTCGCTCATTTCTGCACCAGGCTATCAATGGTTATTTACACAATTGCAGGCGATTATTCCTTTTGAACCGGATTGTGAAATTACCCTGGAAGCCAATCCAGGCACCGTCGAGCATGATCCTTTTGCGGGTTATCTCGTAGCAGGCATTAACCGTCTCTCGCTTGGCGTGCAGAGTTTTAATACTGAACATCTGAAACGCTTAGGGCGGATTCATAGCAATGAAGATGCTCTTTTTGCCATTGGGCTGGCACATGAAGCTGGCTTTCAGCGCATTAATGTAGACCTGATGCATGGACTACCGGAACAGACTGTAGAACAGGCGCTAAATGATTTAAAGCTCGCTGTTGAACATGGAGCAACGCATATATCCTGGTATCAGCTCACTATAGAACCGAATACGGTCTTTTTCCGCACCCAGCCAGTTTTACCGCTAGATGAGGTTCTGGAAGATATTCAGGAGCAGGGCGAGCGCTATCTGAAAGCTCAAGGCTTTGTTAATTACGAAGTCTCTGCCTGGCGTAAAGAATTGCCTTCGGCACATAATCTGAATTATTGGCAATTTGGCGATTATCTGGCCATTGGAGCAGGGGCGCATGGGAAAGTAACTCGACCGGATGGCGTGTACCGTTTCCAGAAAACTCGTTTACCCAAAGATTATCTGGCTAAAGTGCCTGCCGAGCATTTACAGCTTAAACGGATTGAAGAGAGCGAGCTGCCATTTGAATTTATGATGAATGCCCTGCGCTTGAACAACGGCGTAGATACCACACTTTATAGTGAGCGGACCGGCCTTTCAGTTGAGCATTTAAATGGGCTCTTAGATTCACTACGTCAGCAACACTTGATGGTAGAGGATATAAGTCGTATTGCCTGTACGGAACAGGGACATATATTTTTAAATTCAGTGCTGGAAGAATTTCTTTAAGCCCATAAAAAAAGCACCCGGAAGGGTGCTTTTTCAAATCAGTCTCTACTTATAGAGCAGTGATTTGAGTCGCTGTAGGGCCTTTTTGACCTTGAGCAACGATGAAAGAAACTTTTTGGCCTTCAATTAGAGTTTTGAAGCCAGAACCTTGGATTTCGCTGAAATGAGCGAAAACGTCTGGACCAGACTCTTGTTGAATGAAACCGAAACCTTTAGTTTCGTTAAACCACTTTACTGTACCATTAACTGTATTAGACATAATATAACCTATTGAATCTTGTGTGTTTTTAGTCAAAATTTCAGATGACTAACCGTAACTTTGAAAAATGAAAAGGATGGAGCTTTTTGATCTGTAAAACGAAGGTTTATGACTAAAACTGCGATACTTGAAAGAAGACTAACCAAAACAAGAATTTTTCTAGTTATCGTCATGATACCTTTTATTTATAGATTTTCAAGAAAATTATACTGAATATCGTTTAGGGTTTTGAAAAATATACAAATAAATTTGTGTGTTTTGTGTACGTCTTTCATATAAACAGTTTTAAATACGCTTGTATATATAAAAAAGAGCGCTATTGCGCTCTTTTTTAATTACTTCGCTTATTAGTAATCGAAGCTAAAATGTTCTGCTGCCAGAGTCGTTAACGTTTTTGATGGGTTAACCATGGCTTCAGCATGTCCTTGGGCACGTGGTAACAGGCGCTCAAAATAGAAATCTGCTGTTTTGATTTTGGCTTTATAGAATTCTGGTGTTTCTGCACCATCACCAGAGGTCAATTTCGCAGAAGCGACCGCCGCTTGTTGTGCCCAGAAATAAGCCATCATCACATAACCAGAGAACATCAAGAAGTCCACCGAAGCACTTGAGACGATGTCACGGTCTTTGCGCGCTGCCAGCATAATACGTACGGTCAGGGCATTCCACTGTGCGCACAGCTTGGTCAAATCCCAGGCAAAGCGGCGCATATATTTATTACGTGCATGCTGACCACAGAATTTCAGGATTTCAGCCGTATAATCGCGGATGACTTTACCCTTAGAGGTCAACAGGACTTTACGGCCAATCAGGTCAAGTGCCTGTACGCCAGTGGTGCCTTCATACAATGTAGAGATACGGGCATCACGTACGATCTGCTCCATGCCCCATTCTTGGATATAACCGTGTCCACCAAAGACCTGTACACCGTGGTTGGCTGCTTCAAAGCCCATTTCGGTCAGGAAGCCTTTCAGAATCGGGGTATAGAAACCTAAATGATCATCCTGTTCTTCAAAAGCGGCTTGGTCACCTCGTACCAGCGCATCATTCATATTGTCTGCAATTTGGGCAGCATGATAAATCATGGCACGGCCACCTTCAGCAATCGCTTTTTGGGTTAGCAGCATACGGCGCACATCCGCATGGTGAATGATTGCATCAGCTACTTTTTCCGGATCTTTTTTACCCGACAGGGCGCGCATAGACAGACGTTCTTTTGCATACGGTAAAGCACCCTGGAAGGACAGTTCTGCATGACAGATGCCTTGAATGGCCGTACCGATACGCGCGGTGTTCATAAATGTGAACATGGCATGTAAGCCTTTATTTGGCTCACCAATCAGATAGCCCACTGCATTGTCAAAGTTCAGAACGGCCGTCGCAGACGCACGGATTCCCATTTTGTGTTCAATCGAACCACAGGTCACCGGGTTGCGTTCACCGATCCCACCATCTGCTGCTGGAACAAATTTCGGCACGATGAACAGGGAAATCCCTTTGGTGCCTTGCGGTGCATCCGGAAGACGGGCCAAGACAATATGCACGATGTTTTCAGTCAGATCATGTTCACCGGCAGAGATGAAAATCTTGGTTCCTGAAATGGCATAGCTGCCGTCTTCTTTTGGCTCAGCCTTGGTTTTCACCTGACCAAGATCCGTACCACATTGTGGTTCAGTCAGGCACATGGTGCCTGCCCAGGTGCCCGCAACCAGATGAGGCAGATAAGTATTCTTTTGCGCCTCGGTGCCATATTGCATGATGGTGTTGATACAGCCTATGCTCAGGCCCGGATACATCTGGAAAGACCAGTTAGCTGTTCCCATCATTTCTGATTTGATCAGGTTAAGAGACATTGGCAGGTTTTGGCCACCAAATTCTTCAGGATAGGACAAACCTTGCCAGCCGCCTTGTACAAACTGGTCATAGGCTTCTTTGAAGCCTTTTGGTGTTTTGACTTCGCCATTTTCAAAATGACAGCCTTCCAGATCACCGCTCTGGTTTAAAGGAGAAAGGACATTTTCACAAAAATCTGCCGCGCCTTCCAAAATCATGTCTACCGTGTCAGCATCGGCATATTCACCATTCGACAGGTTCTGGTAGTGCGCAGGGTAGTCAAGCACTTCATTCATTAAAAAGCGAATGTCGTGTAAAGGGGCTTTATAAGCTGGCATGCGTTTAATCCTGATTAAAATAGTTTTGGATTATCTGTATCGATTCTATGATTATTCATACTTGGAATAAAAAAACATTGATAAGGCACGCAAATAAAATTGTCAGAAAAGCGAATTACATATTCAAGCTGTTGCTGGCTATTCTTTTGCTCGCCTGGCTTGGGTCTGGAGCAGGCTTAGATAAAAACTGCTTATCTGATTAGACTTTAATGAATAAAAAGCGGCTGTGTCCAGTACTAGTTTTGTATAAGTTGTACCCAAATGTTATCGGGTTTTTCTGGTGAAAAGATGTCACTAAATCCAATCAGATAAGCATAAAAAGTTGAAAAAGGACTGATTCGGCAGTCCTTTAGCTGGGGAGTGAAAGAAATTAAAGAAAATCCTTCAGCTCCGGTTTTACCCCATTCCAGATATAAAAGGATTCAATGGCCTGGCCGACCAGCATACCAAAACCTTCAGAAGTCGGTACACCGCGGGCTTTGGCCTGATCGAGGAAAGAAGAAGGCTTGCCATACGCCATTTCATAGGCCTGCTTAAAACGCAAACTGTCTGGCAGTATCAGTGCATCACCCGTTAAGCTTGCAGAAGTGGCATTGATGACCAGATCAAAATCACCCGTCAGAGCATCTAGGGCGATGGCATGTAATTCCGCCTGCGGCACGGCATCACGCAGGTCTGTCACCAGCTGTTCGGCACGCGCCAGAGTCCGGTTGGCAATCACGATTTTTTTGGCGCCTGCTTGTACCAGCGGATAAATCACTCCACGTGTAGCACCGCCTGCGCCAATCATCAGGATATCGGTATTTTCCAGATTCCAGTCTAAGGCACGAATGGCTTCGACCAGTCCCTGACCATCGGTATTATCTCCATGCAATACACCTTCTTGCATCCAGAGTGTATTGACGGCTTTAGCAATTTTGGCGCGCTCGGTCAGGACCTGACATTGAGCAAAAGCCTGCTCTTTAAAGGGCACTGTGACATTCATGCCGCTGCCCCCCTGAGCGAAAAATTCCTGAATATTGGCGCTAAAACCATCGAGTGGCGCCAGACGTTTCTTATAGTTTAATGCTATACCGGTTTTGGCTGCAAAAGCCTGATGAAGTTCCGGAGAGCGTGATTGTTCAATGGGATTACCGACCACAGCAAATTGCTTGCTCATTTCACAGTGTCCATGTGCTGAAATGCGCATCAATATACGTGAAAATGACCGGGGACTAAAGCGCCTGCTTATTTAAGCTGTTCGAATTTCAAGAACTACAAGTTTCAATAATCTGTTCTGCCAGAAATAGCGCCATGCTGATCACCACGCCAGCAACGGTCAATACACTGACACTGATGGCCACACTGTCCAGAACAAAATTATGGCTAATTATAGCGGTGCTAATCGCAGCAATACAGGTAATCAGAAACAGCCAAAAGGCCAGAAGGGCAGGGTTTAAGTCGGCATCATACATTTTTATTTTACTCAGTCATTAAATTGTTGAACCAGACAATATGCAGGGTATTCCCGGGTTCAGGGATTGCCTTTGAGTATAGATGATTTATCTATTGAAAATGTCCTCTATTTGAGGACACTTTGTATGTAATTATGTAGGGGATTCTTATTTGGTTTTCAGTTCTGTTAGCCAGTCATGCGCTTTAAGATAGTAATCGGTGAGGCGCTTCTCAGCTGAACCTTCAGCCCATTCAGGACGATATGACCAGCCAGTAAGAGGTGGCAGGCTGACCAGAATCGATTCGATCCGCCCGCCGGTTTGCAGGCCAAACAGCGTACCGCGGTCATAGACCAGATTGTATTCTACATAGCGGCCACGACGATACAGCTGAAAATCGCGCTGTGCCTGCGTGTATGCCTTGTTCTGATTGCGCTTGAAAATAGGCAGAATAGCCTCTAAATAGCCATTGCCTACAGCTTGTATATACTGGAAACAGGTCTCAAAATCCCACTGATTAAGATCATCAAAGAATAGGCCGCCCACCCCGCGCTGCTCGTCACGATGCTTCAGATAGAAATAATCATCACACCATTTTTTGTGTTCGGCATACACGTTGGCCCCAAAGGGAGCACACAGGTCATGTGCTGTCTGATGCCAAGATAAAATATCTTCATCATTGGGATAAAAGGGGGTTAAATCAAAACCGCCTCCAAACCACCAGATGGGATCTTGGCCTTCTTTTTCTGCCACAAATAAACGTACATTGGCATGTGAGGTTGGTACATTCGGGTTTTGAGGATGAATGACCAGCGATACCCCCATGGCCTGAGCCTTGGCGCCGGCAATATTCGGATGGCGTTCAGTCGCCGAAGCCGGCAGGTTGGATATATTGATGTGGGAAAACATTACCCCACCTTTTTCAATCACCGTGCCATTTTGTAAAACCCGGGAACGGCCACCGCCACCTTCAGGACGTTCCCAGTCATCAATCACAAATTCGGCGCTACCGCCGCCAGCCCGTTCTTGCTGTTCAAGTGCTGCACAGATCCGAGCTTGCAGGTCGAGGAGAAATTCGCGAACGCGTTGAATATCCATAGATGTTGGATGCTGCATCAGAACCCTCATGAGGAGATTAAAAAGCTGTTTACATCAAACCATAAAATGACCTAAAAATTAAGGTGTTTTTCTCAATACTCCTTCTGTGCCGGCCGACTCAACCTCAGCAAGAGATCAGGTGGGGCCAGGCTCAAATCCGACCGGAGAGCTTGGTTGAATTCTTTTTTCAAGCATCTCACAATAGCTGAGCATACTCATTTTTTCGGGCTTTATCTGCTCACAGGTGGACAGCATGTCGGTTCAGATGAAATCTCTTATTCAGAAATATAATGTTCCTGGTCCACGTTACACCAGCTATCCAACCGTCCCCTATTGGCAAGAACAGGATTTTTCCCTGGCCCGCTGGAAGCAGAGCTTAAAGCGGTCTTTTGACGAGTCGAATCAGTCAGAGGGCATTAGCCTGTATATTCATCTCCCTTTTTGTGAAAGCCTGTGTACCTTCTGTGGCTGCCATAAGCGTGTCACCAAGCGCCACGAAGTAGAGCAGCCTTATATTCAAGCCGTATTGAAAGAGTGGGCACTGTATTGTGAATTGCTGCAAGACAAACCTCTTATTAAAGAAATTCATCTGGGGGGCGGTACGCCGACTTTCTTCTCAGTTGAGCATTTAACCCAGCTGATTCAGGGAATTTTACTCAAGGCGGACATTGCCGCAGAGCATGAGTTCAGTTTTGAAGGCCATCCCAACAATACCACGCGTGAGCATTTGCAAGGGTTGTATGATCTGGGGTTTCGCCGGGTCAGCTATGGTGTGCAGGACTATAATGCAACCGTACAAAAAGCCATCCATCGGATTCAGCCCTATGAGAATGTCAAGCAGGTCACTGAATGGGCACGTGAGATTGGCTATAGCTCCATCTCGCATGATCTGGTCTTTGGCTTGCCTTTTCAGAGTCTGGACGATGTTTTGAATACCATCGACCAGACCAACTCACTGCTACCGGATCGTCTGGCCTTGTATAGCTATGCCCATGTGCCATGGATTAAAGGCAATGGCCAGCGCGGCTTTAAAGATACTGATGTGCCCAAAGATGAACTCAAACGCCAATGCTATGAAGAAGGCAAAAACAAGCTTCTGGCACAGGGCTATCATGAAATTGGCATGGATCACTTTGCCCTAAGCAGTGACAGCATGTACCAGTCTTTTCAAACAGGGACCTTACACCGCAACTTTATGGGCTATACCGCTTCCAAAACCCAGCTCATGATTGGACTGGGGGTTTCCTCAATCAGTGATAGCTGGTATAGCTTTGCGCAAAACGTGAAAACGATCGAAGAATATTATGAATGTCTGGAACAGCATCAGATTCCGGTCTTTAAAGGACATATTCTGTCTCGGGAAGATCTGATCATTCGCCAGCATATTCTCAACCTGATGTGCAGCTTTAGTACTTCATGGGAAAATCCTGAACTGCAATTTGCTGAAATTGAGGAAGTGCTGGAGCAGCTTGAAGAAATGCAGCAGGATGAATTGATTAAAATAGCAGACGCATCAGTCACGATTTTGGAAAAAGGCAAACCTTTTGTCCGCAATATCTGTATGGCCTTTGATTTGCATTTAAAGCGCCGCATGCCGGAAAACCGGATTTTCTCGATGACGATTTAATCGCATCCTGATTTCGCGGGAGGAGAGATGAGGAAAACTTTCTTCAATGAAATAAACTTCCTCCCTTGGGAAAAGGGAGGAAGAGGGGATTCTTAACAGACGTTAAAAATCATCCTTCTGATACATATGTGCCATACGTTCATGCTTGGTTTTGAGATACTGCTCATTGAATGGATTTAAGCCTACCGTCAAGGGGACGCGGTCAATCACTTGAATTCCTTGTGCTGTCAGCGCATCAATTTTAAGCGGATTGTTGGTGATCAGGCGTACCGCTTTCACTCTCAAATGATCCAGCATAATGCTGCACATATCATATTGACGTGCATCTGCTGGCAGATTGAGCATCAGGTTGGCATCGACCGTATCATGTCCCTGATCCTGCAAGGCATAGGCGCGAATCTTGTTGGTCAGGCCTATTCCACGTCCTTCCTGGCGCAGATATAAAATCACGCCGCAGCCAACTTCATTAATCAGTTTGAGGGTGGCCTGCAGTTGCGGGCCACAGTCACATTTCAGGGAAGCAAAGGCATCACCGGTCAGACATTCTGAATGTACACGAACCAAGACTGGCTCATCAGTGGGTTCCTCTAAACCCTTAGAGAGCGCGATATGTTCCTCTCCTGTCTTAGGGTCTTGAAAAACAGTAATTTTAAATTCACCATGAGCGGTCGGTAATCTTGACGTTGCGACAAATTCGATTGGCACAGCTGAACCCGTAAAATCCTAAAAAGTAACTAAAGTATAGCCTAATGATTAAACATTAGTAGAATTGCACAGGGGATTTTGTGGAGAACATTTTCTTTTTTTAAGAAAGCGAACGATAATAGTTGATAAATAGTGAGGTTATTCAGGATAATCGTAGCCTGCAAATTTTTTACCCCGATGAAATCATTGTGTAATAATGCGTCGCTAGAAGCGTAGCTGAATTGAAGCTGCTACAATTCAACTATATGATCGGGTACTCCCCATTGACCTCGCTTAGCATTTGCCAGGCTTTAGAAGGCTTTGCCATATATGTTGTATACAGAAATTCCAACTCAACGTCCTGTAACACCATTGCTAGATGGAATTGACCATCCTCAGCAACTGCGTGCACTTGAGCAAAGCCAGCTAGAGCAAGTGGCGGATGAGTTACGTCAATTCATTTTGTATGCTGCTGGGCAAAGTGGAGGGCATTTTGGTGCCAACCTCGGTGTAATTGAGCTGACTGTGGCTTTGCACTATTGTTTTCAGACGCCGCATGATCGCCTGATTTGGGATGTGGGTCATCAGGCCTATCCGCATAAAGCTTTGACCGGACGCCGGGAACAGTTGACCACGATTCGTGCTAAGGATGGTCTGGCTGCGTTTCCAGCCCGTGACGAATCCGAGTTTGATACCTTCGGGGTAGGCCACTCTTCCACCGCAATTTCTGCCGGCTTGGGCATGGCACTGGCACGTCGTTATCAGAATGACCCCTGTGAAGTGGTTTCAATTATTGGCGATGGTGCCATGACCGCAGGTATGGCCTTTGAAGCTATGAATGATGCGGTGGCACATCATGCCAACCTGATGGTTGTATTAAATGACAATGATATGTCAATTTCATGCAGTACGGGCGGTTTTGCCAAGCATCTTGCAGCAATCTGGGAGCGTGGTGAATTTGTCAATGTGACCGAAGAGGGTGAGGCCTATGTACAGCCACATCCAGAATGGTTGTATAACTCACGCTTGCACAGCGCGGCAACTGATGCCGCTGATAACCTGTTTAAAGCCATTGGTTTTGATTACTTCGGTCCTTATGATGGTCATGATGTCCAGCAACTGGTTCATGTATTTAATGCCCTGAAAAAGCGGACCGGACCACGTCTGATTCATGTCTACACCAAAAAAGGTAAAGGTTTTGCGCCCGCTGAATCGGATCAGATTAAATATCATGCCATTGGCAAACTGAATGCGGTCGCAGCAGTCAAGATGGCACCCAAATATTCAGACGTATTCGGGCAATGGCTCTGTGATGAGGCCGCACAAGATAAACGCCTACTGGCCATTACTCCCGCCATGTGCGAAGGTTCAGGCATGGTCCAGTTTGCCAAAGACTATCCGGAACGTTTCTTTGACGTTGCCATTGCCGAGCAGCATGCGGTGACACTGGCAGCCGGTATGGCTTGTGAAGGTTTAAAACCGGTCGTCGCCATTTACTCGACGTTCTTGCAGCGCGGTTATGACCAGTTGGTGCATGACGTGGCCTTACAGAATCTGGATGTGACCTTTGGCATCGACCGGGCGGGGCTGGTCGGTGAAGATGGGCCGACACATGCCGGTGCCTATGATTATGCGTATATGCGCACAATTCCAAATCTGGTGATTATGGCGCCTAAAGATGAAAATGAATGCCGTCAGATGTTGCATACAGCTTACCTTTATAATGGTCCGGCCGCAGTACGTTATCCACGTGGTAATGGGTTGGGGGTTGAAATTCAGCAAACTATGGTCGAGATGCCGATTGGTCAGGCAGAGGCTCTGCTCAGCCTGAACGAGCAATCTGATGAGCATATTTCAATTCTGGCTTTCGGTAGTCGGGTCCAGGCAGCCCTAGAAGCAGCTCAGGCTTTTGCCAGTCGCTATGACGTTGGTGTACGTGTCATCAATATGCGTTTCATTAAGCCCTTAGATACCAGTATGCTGGATCAGCTTGCACACTTCACCAGTTTATTTGTTACTGTCGAAGAGCATGCGATCATGGGCGGTGCTGGTAGTGCAGTTAATGAATATCTGGCTGAAGCACAGATCGTGAAGCCAATGTTAAATCTGGGGCTGGACGATACCTTTATGGCACAGGCAACACATAGCCAGATGTTGCAACAAGCTGGACTTGATGCACAAGGTATTGAAAAATCCATTGCTCAGGCCTGGTCTAAACTGGCACAAAGCGTTCTATCCTAAGTATTTAAAAACTTTAGACACATTTTTTCCCAAAAAGCCCGAATATTTGCTAAAATATGCGGGCTTTTATGCATTATTCTTTATCAATATCTTCAAATTTGTAGTGGGTGTTCAATGGAACCTATGGTGGTGATGGCTGCGCGTGCGGCTCAATTAGTTGGTCAAGAGCTTTTAAAAGCGCATCAGAATCGTCATAAACTCGATCTGCAAGTCGAAGAAAAAGGCATTGATGGTCCGGTAACGCGTGTAGACCGTTATCTGGAACAGTTGACTATCGATACTCTACGTAAAAGCTATAAAAATCACAGTTTCCTTGGTGAAGAATTTGGCTATCAGGAAGGTAAAGGTCATGACGCTGACTGGTGTTGGGTGATTGATCCGCTGGATGGCACACTTAACTTTATCAACGGTTTTCCGCATTTCTGTATTTCTATCGCAGTTCAGCACAAAGGCGTGACTCAGCACGGCGTAATTTATGATCCGGTAAAAGATGAGTTGTTCTCTGCAAGCCGTGGTCGCGGTGCAATGCTGAATCAGCGCCGTATCCGTGTCAATATAAAAGACAGTCTGAATAATACTTTCTTGGCCGTAGGTCATGCTTACCGTGCCAAACGTAATGGTGAAGTTGTGTCTTATGCCAAGAACCATTTTGAATCATTGTTAAATGTGACCGAAGCGGGTGCTCAATACCGCCGTGCAGGTTCTGCGGCACTGGATCTGGCTTATGTAGCGGCTGGCCGTCTTGATGGGTATTTCGAGCTTGGCTTGAAACCTTGGGATATTGCAGCAGGTGAGCTGATTGTGAAAGAAGCGGGCGGTACTGTGGTGGATGCACGTGGCGGTAGCGACTCTATGGAAAATGGTCAGGTTTTGGCTTGCTCAATGAAGATGCTTAAACCGTTAATGCAAGCAGTTGTTCCTGCTTGGGGTGAAGCAGCCAAATAATCGGCTTTAATCGAATATGAAAAAAGGTATCTTTCGGGATGCCTTTTTTCTTGCAAATTATTCATTTGAGAGTGCTTCTAAAGCACTTTTGATTCATCTGTTTAGTCATAAGAGTTTAGGGAAAATTGACCAAATGGAGAATAAGCTGCTTTTTTCACCTGAGCTAAGTTTCGGAAAATGATGAAAAAATTGACGGTTAAACAAAATAATACGAAAAGCGGATGACTTTATAAATTATCCTGCTATAATCTTGGCACGCACTTAATTTCTGTTCGTTACCTGAACATTTCTCTTCTTATCATTGTGTATGCGCGTGCGGTCCAAAGAGAGGACGATATCTCGCGCCCCAATCGCTAAAGCGATTCCTTCAGGTTATGCTTAATCATGCGTGCGTTATATCACATCGTCGTTACTCGGATCGCCGCTGAATCATCTCTTTTTCAGTGTTTATTGCTGTGCCGCTTTTTGTCGATGTCCATTTGACTTTATTTTTAATGGAGCACCCTATTTTCGGGTGAAATACTCTATGAGCAAAACTTTTGCTGAATTTTCTTTACACGAATCGTTACAACAAGCTCTACAAGGTTTAGGCTTTACTGCTCCGACTTCTGTACAAGAACAATCTATTCCCGCTGCACTTGAAGGCAAAGATCTTTTGGTATCTAGCCAGACAGGTTCGGGTAAGACAGCAGCGTTCCTTCTTCCAACGTTGAACGCACTTGCAAACGAAGATACCTTTGTACCATTCAAAGAACGTATGAAAGCGATTACTCAGCCTTCAATTCTGGTTCTTTGTCCTACACGTGAATTGGCTCAACAGGTGAGTCAGGATGCCATTGCACTTGTACGTCACATGAAAGGTGTGCGTATTGCTGCAATCATGGGTGGCATGCCATTTGGTAAACAAATCCAGCAGTTAAAAGGCGCACAAGTGGTTGTTGCAACCCCAGGTCGTTTACTGGATCTTGTCAACCGTCGTCAGCTCAAACTCGATAAAGTAAATGCTTTGATTGTAGACGAAGCAGACCGTATGCTGGATCTGGGCTTCTCTGAAGATCTGGAAGCAATTGGTGATTTGGCTGGAAATCGTGAGCAGACCTTAATGTTCTCTGCAACATTTGCTCCACGTATTATCACGCTTGCTGAACGGATGATGAATGATCCAGAGCGTATTGCGATTGAAACTGGCCACTCAACAAATACAGATATCACTCAGACTTTACACTGGACTGATGGTTTCGAGCATAAGAAAAAACTGTTAACGCATTGGTTAAGCGAAGAAGATGTAGACCAGGCTGTGGTATTTGCATCAACTCAAGAAGATACCGACATGCTGGCTGAAGAGCTTTCTGAAGCAGGTCTGTCAGTTGTTGCACTACACGGTGCCATGCCGCAAACCGTTCGTAACCGTCGTTTACGTAGCATCCGTGAAGGTCGTGCCAAGATTTTAGTAGCGACTGATGTTGCTGCTCGTGGTCTAGATGTACCAACAATTTCTCACGTAATCAACTTTGGTCTTCCAATGAAGAACGAAGATTATGTACACCGTATTGGTCGTACAGGCCGTGCGGGTCGTACCGGTAAGGCCATTACTTTGGCAACTTACCGTGAGCGTGGCAAGATCCGTGCTCTAGAAGACTTCCTTGATGCACGTTTAAATGTATCTGAAATTGAAGGTCTGGAGCCATCTCCACCTCCTGCACGCGGTAGCCGTGACGGTGGTCGTGGTCGTCGTGATGGCGGCGGTCGTGGTCGCGGTGGTTTCGGTGGCGGTCGTCGTTTTGAAGGCGAAAGCAATTTCAAGCGTCGTGAAGGTGGTGATGACCGTCCACGCCGCAGCTTTGATGATAAACCTCGTGGCGAACGTCCAGCATTTGGCGAAGATCGTCCACGTCGTGACTTCAACAGTGATCGTCCGCGTCGTGAAGGTGGCTTTGCTGACCGTCCACGTCGTGACTTCAATGAAGATCGTCCACGCCGCGAATTTAATAATGACCGTCCACGTCGTGAATTCAATGGCGAAGACCGTCCGCGCCGCGAGTTCAACAATGACCGTCCACGTCGTGAATTTGGTGACCGTCCTCGTACTGACAATAACGATGATAACCGCGGTAACCGTGTAGATTACAAACCACGTCGTGAAGGTGCTTTCAATGACCGTCCGAAACGTGAATTTGGTGACCGTCCAGCACGTTCATTTGGCGATGATCGTCCAAAGCGTAATTTTGGTGACCGTCCAGCGCGTTCATTCGCTGATGATCGTCCAAAGCGTGATGCAGGTGATCGTCCAGTACGTCGCAACTTTGATGACAAGCCACGTGGTGAACGTTCATTTGGTGGCGAGAGCCAACCACGTCGTAAATTCAATGACTAATTGAATCTGACCTAAAAAACCAGCGGAAACGCTGGTTTTTTTATGCCTATCTTTTTACTTATTTCAATTAAAATGTATACTGGGTCAAATTTATTATAACTTGTGATAATTGAAGAATAGGAAGATTCGGATGTTACGTTTTACTGTGCTTGAGCTACTAATGCCTTATCTCGCATTGGCTTTGGTTTTGTGTAATATTATTTTTTATCTCTATTATTTTTTTAATTGACGAGACTCTGTTAGAATCCAGCCTGATAAAATTTTTCATTCTAAGAAATAGACCTGACAGTAGACCGTATTGCTTTTCATAACCTTGACCCTTCTTTTGCAAATGCTAATATTTTGAACTTTGTTTCTTTATCGTACGCATGCTGAAAAAATGCAGGAATCCACTCAACTATGGAAAATCAAACAGCGCAAACTATGCCTTCTCTGATTGAAGTAAAGAATTTAAGCTTCAAACGCGGGGAGCGTGTGATTTATGAAGATGTGAGCCTCAGCATTCGTCGCGGACAGATTACCGCTATTATGGGTCCATCCGGGACTGGTAAAACAACATTATTGCGTTTGATTGGCGGCCAGTTGACGCCAGATCAGGGGCAAGTCCTGCTCGATGGGCGGGATATTGCTCAGATGTCGCGATCCGAGCTTTTTTCGGCGCGTGCGCGTATGGGCATGCTCTTCCAGAGTGGGGCCTTGTTTACTGACATGAGTGTCTATGAAAACGTAGCCTTTCCAATCCGTGCTCATACTAAATTACCTGAACATCTGATTGCTGAAATTGTAGCGCTGAAACTGGAGTCTGTGGGTTTACGTGGCGCTGAGCAGATGATGCCTTCAGAGCTGTCGGGTGGGATGAATCGTCGGGTGGCACTGGCAAGAGCCATTGCGCTGGATCCGGAGCTGATCATGTATGACGAGCCATTTGCCGGCCAAGATCCGATTGTGATGGGGGTTCTGACCCGCCTGATCCGCTCATTACGTGAAGCACTGGATTTAACGACCATTATTGTTTCGCATGATGTGGCAGAAACCTTATCGATTGCCGATTATATCTATGTAGTGGCAGAAGGGAAAATCCAGGGGGAGGGCACACCGGCAGAGTTGAAGGCACATCCTTCTGCCTTTGTTCAGCAGTTCCTGACCGGAGCCGTTGCAGGGCCTGTGGATTATCAGTTCAGCCATAAACCCTATTTAAATGATGAGGTGCGTTCATGAATGCTATCGCCCAGCTGGGGAGACGTGTGATTGAGCGTGTCCGCGGTATAGGGGTTGCGGCCCTGATGCTGTTGCAGATTCTGTTTTCCATGCCCACCTGGATCGGTGTCAAACTGTTTATATACCAGATGTATCGGGTAGGCGTACTATCGCTGCTGATTATTGTGGTGTCCGGTCTGTTTATTGGGGCGGTACTGGGCTTGCAGATGTATACCATTCTGGCGACTTTTGGCAGTGAGGCCATGCTGGGTACCGCAGTTGCTTTGACTTTGTTGCGTGAATTGGCACCTGTGGTTGCAGCCTTGCTGTTTGCCGGACGAGCCGGTTCTGCCCTGACTGCAGAAATTGGCCTGATGAAAGCCACTGAACAGTTATCCAGTATGGAAATGATTGGTGTTGATCCACTCAAAAGAGTGATTTCACCGCGTTTATGGGCGGGGATTTTCAGCCTGCCAATGCTGGCCGTGATTTTTGCTGCTGTCGGAATTATGGGTGGCAAAATGGTCGGAGTGGACTTTCTGGGGGCAGATGAAGGCGCCTACTGGAGTGGGATGGAAAATACGGTGCAATTCTATAAAGATATTTTGAATGGCACTATTATTAAAAGTTTTGTATTCGCATTAATCTGTACCTGGATTGCGGTATATCAGGGCTATGCCTGTGAGTCAACTTCGGAAGGTATTGCAACTTCTACAACGCGTACAGTGGTGTATTCTTCATTGTGCGTTTTAGGCTTTGATTTCGTGTTGACTGCGGTCATGTTCGGAGGTATTTAATGAAATCACGTACAAGTGAGCTGGCCGTTGGTGTTTTTGTCATTCTGTTTGGTATTGCACTGTTTTTCCTGGCCATGCGTGTCAGTGGACTGGTAGGAAGCAATATCGCGGACAGCTATAAAATGACGGCGACCTTTGAAAATGTCAATGGAATCAAGCCGCGTGCCAAAGTGGCGTTAAGTGGCGTCAAAGTCGGCCAGGTCGATGAGATTACGCTTGATCCGGTAACCCGTTTAGCCACTGTACATATGACACTGGATGGCTCCCTGACAACCTTTAATGCTGAGCAGCTGAAACAGGTCCAGCAAGAAGCATTAGAAGAGTTACGTTATAGTTCCGATTATACGGCGGCAGGTCCTGCTCAACAAAAAACAATGGAAAAGCAACTGTTAGATAACATGAAATCCATCACTAATATTGATGAAGATGCTTATATTATGGTAGCAACCAATGGTTTATTGGGTGAAAAATATTTGAAAATCATCCCAGGTGGCGGTCTGAATTATCTTAAACGTGGTGATCAGATTGCCAATACCCAAGGCACCATGGAAATTGAAGACCTAGTGACGAAGTTTATTACCGGTGGTGCCGGCAAATCGTCAGATAACCCGGAAGATGCCTCGGAAGACGCTGCATTTTCAGGAACAACAGATGCAGAACCTGCATTTGTTGAATAGTAAATTGAGGAGATTCGAGTGAAGACTCTAGTAAAACAAACGCTTGCCGTGAGCATTCTTTCCACCATGATGACCGGTACTGTATTTGCTGCACCGTCTGAAACGCCGCCTGCATTTATCAAAAAAGTGGCAGATGGCTTGATTGAACGCCTCAAAGCTGATCATGCCAAATTGCAGAATAATCCTGCGTTGGTAAAAACGATTATCCGTCAAAATCTTGATCCATATATTGATTCACAGTCTTTCACCCGTATTGTGATGGGAACTTATGCAACCAACCAGTACAGTACTGCGGCGCAGCGTGCACAGTTTGAGAAGAATTTCCGTGAAACTTTAATTGTGAATTATGGTACGGCGTTCTCCAAGTTCAGTAATCAGACCTATAACATCCGTCCATACAAAGCCAGCAATAGCAAAAACCCGGTAGTGACGATTGATTTTAATAACAATGGCGAGAAAATTCCGGTGGCTTTCCAGCTGGTGGATAAAGGTTCGCAATGGAAAATCCGTAACATCAACGTTTCTGGTATTGATCTGGGTCTTCAGTTCCGTAACCAGTTTGCGGCCACTGTAAAACGTAATGGCGGTAATCTGGATAAGGCCATTGCCAACTTCAAGCCGGATGCAGAAGCAGCAATTGACAAGAAATAACAAGATAGGTGAGCTGTGATCCAATTCAATGATCAGGAATTGCAGGTGTCAGGTCAAATTAATTATGAAAATGCGCAGGACTATTATCAAAAAGGTCTGCGCGTGCTTCAGGCACAAAGCCAGTTTCCGCTGGTGGTGAATCTGGCCGCACTTGAACATGGCAGTACCTTGGCCCTGGCGGTTCTAGTCCGTTGGTTACGTCAGACCCCACAGGCCCAGGGACTTCAGTTTAAGGCAGTGCCTGCAAAAATGATGAAGATCATTCAAGCCTGTCATTTGCAGGATGATTTGCAGATCATCAATTAAAAAAAAGCACCGATGGGTGCTTTTTTATTTTTATAGAATTGAATGTATGAGGTTCCCTCTCCTGATAGGAGAGGGCCAGGGAGGGGTAAATTATTCATAACCCTCTCTCTAACTCTCTCCCATAGGGAGAGAGAATTGCAACGTCCTTTAAATCCACTTCTTCCATCTAAAGTAAATTAATGGGCCAATCAGAAAACCAATCAGAATGATGCTGACCATCACAAAGCTCATCGTTCCTTGAGCAAAAGGCAGTACATCGGTGTTCATACCGTAGATACTGGCAATCAGCATCGGAGGTGCCAGCATACTCGGTAAAATTGAGAAGCGACGAATGGTGTCATTCTGTTCAGTATTAATAAATCCGGAGGTGGTGTCCAGCAGAAAGCGGACTTTCTGGAACAGGAACGCATCATGTTCGACCAGCGAGCGCACATCTTCACTCAACTCGCGAATATCTGCATCGTAAATATGACTGCCTAATGCCCGGGGACGGGACAGAAAGGTCAGCACCCGACGTAAATCAATTAAACAGAGCTGCGCTTTTCCAAGCATATCTTCCAGCTGGGCCAGACGGGTAATCATGTCATCCAGATCCAGAATCTGTTCACGATGCCGGTTATTCAGGACTTCGGTGGAGTATTTTTCCAGGTCTTTATGTACATCTTCCAGAATATCGGCCAGCTCATCCAGCTTGGCTTCCAGCAGGCCGAGCAGAATCCAGGTCGGATCGTTGTAGTCGATTTCATAATCATTACGGCGTGCACGCGCCCGGAAGGCCCGGAAAGCAACCAGTTTTTCACCCCGTAAGGTGAACAGCCGCTCCTTGTGCAGGATGAAAGCTACAGTCTGAACCGTTGCCAGAATGCTGGCTTCATCTTCATGTTCACTTTCGAGCTGATAATTTTTATTTTTCGTTAAAAAATAGGTACTGACATGCAAAATACCGTCATCATCACGGTAAAATCGGGCACTTGAAGAAATATCTTCCAGCGATTTTAAAGTCGGCAGGTTTTGCCCATAGGCGTCCAGGATCCATTGTTGCTCTTCCTGTGAAGGTGCAATTAAATCGACCCAGACTAATTCCGGATGCAGGTCGAAATCACCATTGATGGTGGCATCTTCTAAGCTACCGCGCCCTGTGGCATAAAAAGCTTCAAGCATGCTCTCTTTTCTCCCCTGCGCAGTATGTAAATCTGAATGGAGGTATTTTAGACAAGGAATTAAATAAAAACACTGATTGTAGGGTTATTTTTGAAAAAAAACTGTCAGAGCACACTCTGGTACACTATTCACTTAATGGAATGATGAAAATGATGAATTCTATCGCAATTTTTTGTGGTTCAGCCTTAGGCTCAGAACCGCGTTATGCGCAAATTGCCGAACAGGTTGGACAGACATTGGCCACACGGCAGCAAATGCTCGTCTATGGCGGTGGCCGGTCGGGCTTGATGGGTGTAGTTGCAGACAGTGCCTTGGCTGCTGGCGGTAAAGTTACAGGTGTCATTCCACGGGCACTGGTCAACCGTGAGTTGGCGCATCCGGATATTACCCAGCTGTTTGTGGTAGACAACATGCATGAGCGTAAAACCAAAATGTCTGAGCTGGCCCAGGGGTTTATTGCCATTCCGGGCGGTGCGGGCACACTGGAAGAAATCTTTGAGCAGTGGACCTGGGCACAGCTGGGTATTCATCAGAAACCCTGTGCATTTTTAAATGTAGATGGTTTTTATGACGACCTGCTCAAGTTTATCCGAATGACCACAGAGCAAGGATTTACCAAGGCACGTTTTACCAATGCGTTAATTGTCAGTGATCATCTTGAGGATATTTTAGAGCAGTTTGAAAGCTATCGGCCGCCTGAAGCAAAATGGGGTATGGTCGATCAAACCGATCTTGTAAAATAGCGCTCTTTCTTTGATTCGCACCAGATTAATGAACACAATTACAGTGGCAGCAGCTATCATTTTAAATTCAAGCCAGCAGTTGCTGGTGGTTCGCAAGCAGGGGACAGACTGTTTTATGCAGGTGGGCGGAAAGCTGGATCCGGATGAAGCGCCTGAACAAACCCTGTTACGGGAAATTCAGGAAGAAATTGGCTGTCAGGCGCAAATACAGCAATGTATAGGACGCTTTGAAACACTGGCCGCCAATGAGCCTGATCATCAGCTCATCAGTTATGTCTATCTGGTTGAGCTGGCTACTGAGCCGCATATTAAGGCTGAAATTGCTGAGATGAAATGGGTAGATGTGGGGCAGAAGGATGTTCAGTTGGCTCCGTTGACGACAGAAATTGTCATACCTTGGGTAAAAGAATATCTGTTGGTATCCGTGTGATTGAGATTACATTCTGGCGCCAGCCAGACAGGCTGCATAAATATGCTGGCACCCCAGCTCTTTGAGTTTGTGGCTTAAAGCACGCACCGAGCTGCCCGTTGTAACGACATCATCAATGATCAGGACTTTCCGGTAGCGTATTGTTGAAGAAGTTACGATTTGGAACTGCGCTTCAATATCTTCCATGCGTTCCAGACGGCTTAAGCCTTTTTGTGAATGCTGTTTCATACGCTGAACAGGCTGCCAGAGCGGCACATTGAGTTGTCGGGCCACCTGCTTGGCCAGTAATAAAGACTGGTTATAGCCGCGTTCGACCAGGCGTTCTGTAGAGATCGGCATCGGCACCACAGCACTGACTTTAGGGAAATTCAAACTCAGCAGGGCACCGGCCAAAAGCGGCTCCAGATGCAGCTTTTGCTCATATTTAAATAACTGGATTAAGCGATCCATCGGATAGGCATAATCACAGGCCACCTGAAACTGGATGTCCTGACGTTGAATGGTCTGATGAGCCCACGGTAACTGCTGCCAGCAATCCTGACAGACAGAATGTAGGGCCTGATGGTCCGTCTGGCATAACTGGCAGGGCTGTAAACGGTTCAGCCAGTGCTTGCCCTGTTGCAGTATATTAAACATAGGCATAGCGCGGTGCCTCGGGAAGCCAGCGTTTGAGCAAGGCTGCTGCCTGTTTTGGATAATCTTTCAGCATTTGCTGGGCCACATAGTGTGCCTGACCCAGCAGATGATCATCACGCTCCAGTTTGGCCACCCGAAAGCCCATATCACCTGTCTGCTTGGTTCCCAGTAATTCTCCCGGACCGCGTAATTCCAGATCTTTTTCAGCAATCATAAAGCCGTCATTGGTTTCTCGCATGATGCGCAGGCGTTCCTGACCATTTTGTGACAGGGGATGCTTATAGAGCAGGGCACAGAAGCTGGCTTTGGCACCGCGACCAACCCGGCCACGCAGCTGATGCAGTTGTGACAGACCCAGGCGTTCAGCATTTTCAATGACCATAATCGACGCATTCGGAACATCCACGCCGACTTCGATCACGGTAGTGGCAATTAACAGCTGTAGTTCATTCTGTTTAAACTGCTGCATCACGGCCTGTTTTTCATCGGCTTTCATCTTGCCATGCACCAGGCCGATATTCAGCTCCGGAAAACGCTCCTTAATTTCGGCAAAAGTTGCTTCGGCGGCTTGGGCATCCAGCGTTTCCGACTGTTCCACCAGGGTGCAGACCCAATAGGCTTGTTTATCTTCGGCGCAGTTACTTACAATGCGCTGTAAAACCTCCTCACGCCGGTCAAGTGGAATGGTCACGGTCTGAACCGGAGTACGGCCCGGTGGCAGTTCATCAATGACTGAAGTATCCAGATCACCATAGGCCGACATGGCGAGGGTACGTGGAATCGGGGTGGCAGTCATCACCAGCTGATGCGGAGACATGCCATCCAGTCCTTTGTTTCTTAGCGCCAGACGTTGATCCACGCCAAAACGGTGCTGCTCGTCAATAATCACCAGGCCGAGTTTGGCAAACTCGACATTTTCCTGAAACAGCGCATGAGTCCCAACCACGAGATGCGTGCTACCCTCCCGGATCAGCTGTTCGGAGGTTGCGCGGGCTTTGCCTTTTTGCTTACCGGAGAGCCAGGAGACAGTCAGCCCCAGTGGCTCAAACCAGCGCTTAAAATTTAGATAATGCTGCTCAGCCAGAATTTCAGTCGGTGCCATCAAGGCCACCTGCCAGCCTTCTTCCAGGGCATGACAGGCCGCTACTCCAGCAACCAGGGTTTTTCCGGCGCCAACATCGCCTTGAACCAGGCGCAACATCGGTTTGTTTTGTTTCAGGTCGTGGGCAATCTCTTTCGATACCCGCTTTTGTGCGCCGGTCATTGCAAAGGGCAGACTGGCCAAAAGCTGCTTGGCATAAGTTTTACTGGGCGCAAATGAAGGGGCTTCAATCTGCTGGATAAAAGAACGTCGGGTCAGCAAACTAATTTGGTGTGCGACCAGTTCTTCAAAAATCAGCCGCTGCTGTGCCGGATGTGAACCTTGGCTGAGCTGCACCATATTGGCATTCAGCGGTGGATGATGAATATATTCCAGCGCCTGCTTGAGATCATAGCCATTGCTAAATTTCTGCGGTAACAGCTCGGGCAAATCATCACTGTGCAGTTCCAGTGCCTGCTTGATATATTCACGCAGTTTGGGCTGGGTCAGTCCTTCAGTCGATGGATAGATGGCGGTGAGCTGGGTATGGGGCAGAGGGGTGTGTTCAGTAATGACCTGCAGTTCCGGATGATACATTTCCAGACCGCGTGCACCGACCCGAACTTCGCCAAATACTCTTAAGCGATTACCCAGCTTGCAGCGGTCGGTAATTCCTTTATAGATATGATAAAAACGCAAGGTCACTTTACCAGAATCATCGTCCAGTAGAATCGCCATCGACTTGCGTTTGCCGGGTGGAAAATCCACTCCTTTGACTGTGCCTTCCAGCAAATAGCTGCGTCCCACGTTTAATTGATTCATGGGAATGATCGTGCTACGGTCTTCATAATCGCGTGGCAGATGAAAAAGCAAATCATCAGTATTCAAGATATTCAGTTTTTCGAGTAAAGCAGCGGCGGCATTGCCAACGCCTTGTAACTGATGGACTGCGGCCATGTCTCCTCAACCTGGTCTGTGATTCGGTGTTTAATGCATATTTTATTTATTGGTTATGGTAAAACATCCGAGCGGGTAGCTAAACAATTATTTGAACAAGGTCATCAAATTAGCACAGTTAGCCAAAGTCCCAAAACAGATTCATTTGCAACTCATCTGATGCAGGATGTACATACCCTGGATTTAACAGCAGTTGCACCAATTGACTGGGTCTATGTATTACTGAGTCCAAAACAAAGGGCGGTTGAAGGTTATCAGCAGACCTATCTGGATTCGGTTCAGCCCATTGTGGCAGCCTTGAACATGCATCCAGTCAAACGCATGGTGGTGGTTTCATCGACTCGGGTGTATGGACAAAATGCCGGCGAAAGCGTGGATGATGACACTGCAATCCATCCCCAGGATGCTCAGGGCAAAATTTTGCAGCAGATGGAGCAGGCTTATCTTGCCGCCTATCCTGAGCAATGCACGATTATCCGTCCCAGTGGGATTTATGGCACTTCGGTCAGGCGTATGCAACACATGGCTGCATCCATGACCCATTATCCGAATCTGCACTGGTCGAACCGGATTCATATTGAAGATCTGGCCCGGTTCCTTGCTCACTTGATTCACGTGGAACATCCTGATTCTTCTTATATTGTGACCAATAACCAGCCTCAGCTTTTAGCTGAAGTATTGCAATGGTTCCAGCAGCAGATGCGAATTCCTTTGCTTCAGGTGGAAAGTCACAAGGTGACAGGCAAAAAGCTGTATGCAACCCGAATGCAGAAAACTGGATTTAGATTCAACCATCCAGATTGTTTTCAGGATTATCTGGAGTTGATGAAGTAAGCTTTCCCTCTTTCTGTTAAGAAAGGAATTAAACACTTCCTCTTGTTGGAGAGGGTTCAGGGAGCCAGGATTTAACCCTAATGAATATCTGGCAGCGAACTGCATCCTTCCTAAAATAAAAGAGAGGCAAATGGCCTCTCTTTTATTTAAAACTTACTTTTTCTTCTTGCGTCTGGCACGTTTTTTGGCCTGTTCAGCCGCAACCGCATCCAGTGCTTCTTTCAGCTCTTCATCGGTAAAGGCGGTGATGTGATGCAGCATCTGGAGCTTCACGTCATCCAGCACCAGATTGGCATATTGTGCTACATTGGTCAGCTGTTCATCATAAACAATGGCATTGTCTGCATTGGTACTGAGATAGCCTTTCTGGGTCAGCACTTTAATAAAGCTTTGGAACAGGGCCTTATCAAAGAATTCTGGCGAATTGAATTCATACAGCACGGACAGACGCTGACCGACCAAATGACTCAGCTCTTCTACCTGACGGGTCGAGATATTGCCCGAACCACGCTGGGTGATTAGGGCTAGCGTCATATAATAGCGTTCCAGACTTTGTGTCACCGGTGCCGTCAAAACTTCCAGTTGGTGATAGGCTTCAGTATTTGGTGCAGGGGCCACCAGATTTTCGCCTTCTTCAGCAATCAGTTTGCTGGCAATTAAGGCGTCAATATAGGCATTGACCTGTTCCTGAATTTTATCTTCCGCCCATTTCAGGAACAGCTCGGCTTTCAGGAATGGATAAAGTGTACTGCTGACATTGATTACGTCCTTACGGCGAATCGTACCGTTATGTTCAACCAGCGCTGCAATCAAGGATGGCAATACAAAGGCATGTACGATGTTGTTACGGAAATAGGTTAACAACACAGCCTGATTATCTTCAATTGCAATAATATCGCCAAGCACATGTTTCACGCGTTTGACCAGTTTCAGTTTCATGGCATAAGCCACGATTTCTTTACCTGAAAGTGGTGTGACCTGCATGCGCTCATCATATGGCAAGGCAATCAGCAGATTACGGTAGGTATCCAGCTGCTTGATACAGACTTCTTCATCCAGCGTGTGTTTTGGCGTCGCCAGCAAGATCAGCGACAGCAGTGAAACCGGGTTAATAACGACGGCACTGTTGATATTTTCCAGAATTGCCTGAGCAGAACTGTTGACGGCTTCAGATACAGCGGTTGGAATTGGATCATCATTCTTGGCAATCTGAATATTTTCTGCACCATGCTGTTTCAGCATGTCATCCAGAAACACCGGTTCACCAAAGTTTAGATGCACCTTGCCAAAAATACGTTCAATTTTGCGTAAAGTTTTTAGAATACCAAAAATAGATTCAGCTTCTTTTTCTTTCCCGTTCATTTCACCGACATAGGTGCCGCCTTCCATGAGACGTTCATAGCCAATATAGGTCGGCAGGAAAACAATCGGTTTGGCCTTGCCACGTAAATGACCGTGTACCGTCATGGCCAGCATACCGGTCTTTGGCGGAAGCAGACGGCCTGTGCGTGAACGGCCACCTTCAATAAAATATTCCAGGGGGGTATTACGTGACAGGATGCTGTACAAATATTCCTTAAACACAGTGGTATACAGGGCATTACCACGGAAAGTCCGGCGGATGAAGAATGCACCGCCACCACGTAGAATCTGACCCACAAATGGCATATTCAGGTTGTCGCCCGCAGCAATATAAGGCACCATCAGACCACGTTTATAAATGACGTAAGACAGAAGCAGATAGTCGATATGGCTGCGGTGACATGGCGTATAGACAATTTCATAGTCCTTGGCCAGTTCACGCACGGTGCTGAAGTTATGCACTTCGACGCCGTCATAAAGCTGGGTCCATAAACGGGTCAGAGCCTTGTCTGCAAAACGCACGGTTGAGTGCGAATAATCCGATACAATTTCATTTAAATAGCCAATCGCACGGCGCTCCGCTTCAAGCATTGAAATCTTGCTGCGGATACTTTCGTTCAGGATCGCTGCCTGTACATCGGTCGATTTGATCAGGCCATGCATGACATTACGTCGATCTGACAGATCTGGCCCGAGTACCACTTCACGCTGCGCGTCCAGATAATCGTTCAGGTTGCAGACGATATACGTGGCCGGTGATAAATTCGGATGGGTTTCTTTGGCAAAGTCAAGCATGGCACGCAAGGACTTCGGCTCATGAAACTCTAAATAAGACTGACGACCGTGCAGGCCGATATTGACCAGCTGTTTTACCCGGCTTGGAGTCGACCAGGTATCGGTAAATAACAGTTTAAACCAAGAATCTTCTTTTTCAGGTTCACGTCCCCACAGCACGGTGACCGGAATTAGTTCGACATCCAGTTCCGGATGTTTTTCCAGTGCCTCAATCAGACGTAGCAGACGTGGCGGAAAAGCATGCGCTGGGGCGCTGAGTAAATTATTATCATCATGATACTGCAGGAACAGCAGCGAGGTCTTTTCTTTGAGTTCACCGAGCTCGAGTGAATCCAGAGCCGGCGGTATTTTCAGACGGCGGGTCTCAGCATCCACGACCAGCGCATTACTGCGAGAGTGATTCTGTAAAACGTAGCAGATGATTTTCTGTGATGCTGGGGCGGTCTGGTCAGTGGCTGGAGCAGTCACTTCACTTGGTACTTCCCCGAGAACCTGAGGGGTTACCACCAGATCAAGCAGCTTGCTTGAAAGCTTGCGGTAGATTTGACCAAAGCCATTCTTGGACATAGTTACTCCTAATTTACTGACCAAAACTACTAGACTTCTGAAGAGGAATGATTGTGTATGATTCTTTATAGAAACGATATGTCATTTTGAACACATTCAACAGAAGCCGTGCAATTTTAGCGCGAAATTCAGGGTATTTCCTAGTAGCTTGTGCAATTGATATGACAGGACAGTCAAGCAATCTTTAGGGTTTTGGTCTGAATTTATGGCAGAATATTCCAGTTTATTTGTATACATGTGTATTTTTACGAGGGGATTTCCCCGCCATCGAATAGGTTGCCTATGAATGCCTTAACCCAGGAACTGGTCGAGCTGCTCAGCTTAGAAAAGTTAGAAGAAAATATTTTTCGTGGAATTAGCCGCAATCTGGTCGGCAAGCGTGTGTTCGGTGGGCAGGTCTTGGGTCAGGCCTTGCGTGCGGCATCTTATACCACAGACCGACCAGCGCATTCTCTGCATGCCTACTTTCTGTTTGGTGGCGATGTTAACGCTCCGATCATCTATGAGGTTGACCGCATTCGTGATGGCAAGAGTTTTGTCAGCCGCCAAGTGCGTGCAATCCAGCATGGCCGGATCATTTTTATGTGTATGGTGTCTTTTGCCCAGCAGGAAGAAGGGCTGAACTATCAGATTTCAGAGCCTGAATATCCGCCAGCGGAAAGCCTGAAAAATGAAGTGGCTTTGGTCCAGCAGATGATTGAGTTTATTCCGGAAAATGTCCGTGCTTCTTTTACCCGTGAACGTCATGTCGAAATTCGTCCGGTCAATCCGCAAAATCCGTTTCAGCCCCAGCCTGAAGCACCTTCTTATGCACACTATATCCGTACCCATGACCGGATTGCAGCAGAAGTCGATGACATCTCCCTGCATCAGGCCATTGCAGCGTTCTATTCTGACTTTACCTTGATGACCACGGCGCTACGTCCGCATGGCCTGAGCTATCTGTCTCCAAGCCTGCAGTGTGCGAGCATTGACCATGCCATGTATTTTCATAAGCCATTCCGGGTAGATGAGTGGATGCTCTATGACATGGAAGCAACGCAAAGTGCCAGTTCACGCGGCCTGAACTTTGGACGGATGTGGCAAAATGGCGAGCTGGTCTGTAGTACCACCCAGGAAGGCCTGATTCGTTTACGTGAAATTGAAACCCAGTAAATCAGCATATAAACCTACATCAAGCCGGACTCCAGATCCGGCTTGATACTTTTTCAGAGAGGGGTGTTTATAAAAAATTACTCGATTCTCCAGTTCTTGCGTGGCATAGTGCGGCTTAAGATCAATATTAAAAATGCACGTAAAATGAGCTTGAATACGCAGATTTTAATTGCCGCCGTCTTGGGGGTAGGGTTTGGATTTTTACTGACTTTATTTCCAGAAATCCCGTTTTTTAATATCAGCCTGTACGCAATCAGCATTGCGAGTAGCATCTTTATTGGCCTGCTTAAAATGATCCTGATCCCGCTGATTTTTACCTCAATTGTGGTGGGAGTCTCCAACCTGCAAGCCGGTGGGCAGCTCAGCAGGACCTGGAAAATCACATTGATGTGCTGTGTCACGACCACTACTTTAGCACTGATTCTGGGACTCACTTGTGCGCATTTATTTGAGGTGGGCAAGGGTGTAGATGTGGTGATGTTTCAAGATGCCATGGCACAGCATAAAACGCCGGATACCTTGACGCCGTCCTCCTTTTTCACCAATTTTATTCAAAACACCCTGATTAATCCTTTTAAGGCTTTTGCAGATGGCAATGTGCTGGCAGTGGTGGTATTTGCCTTGTTTATCGGGGTGGCGCTGGTGGCAGGTGGTGACTGCTTTCGTACCGTGCGTAAACTCAGTCATCAGTTTTTTGACATCATGATGTTAATGATTGGCTGGGTAATGAAACTGGCGCCAATAGGAATTTTTGCCTTATTGGCCAAACTGATTGCAACCGAAGATATTTCTGTGCTCAGCCGTCTGGCCGAGTTTGCGGCAGTGGTGACTGGAACTACGATTTTTCATGGTGTAGTAGTGCTGCCACTTCTGTTGTGGTTCTTCGGGAAAATGGACCCGTTGACTTTCTTTAAGGGTACCCGTAGCGCTCTGATCACTGCTTTTGCCACCAGTTCCAGTTCTGCCACCATGCCGCTCTCTTTAAAATGTGCACAGGAAAATTTAGGGGTACGCCCACAAACAGCCGGCTTTGTTATTCCTTTAGGCACTCAATTGAATATGGATGGCACGGCCTTATATGAGGCAGCAGCGGCATTGTTTATTGCTAACCTGATGGGGCTAGACCTGACTTTGGGGCAGCAGCTGATTGTCTGTGCCACGGCAATGATTGCGTCTTTAGGTGCACCGGGTATTCCTAGTGCCGGAATGGTAACCATGATTATGGTGCTACAATCCGTGGGGCTGCCTGCCGAAGCGATTGCGATTCTGTTACCGATCGACCGTCTGCTGGATACAGTGCGTACCGTGGTCAATGTACAGGGTGACATGATGATCAGCGTGGTGGTCGATCGTTATACCCGTGAGCCACAACAGACTTAGTCCACTTCCGAACTGGGGGGTTAAACATGATTTTCAGGAGCTAGCTTCCAGATCCTGCACATACACTGTATAACCCTCGTAAGCGCTTGGCTTGTGCAGCTCTGATAATTTTGGCGCCGGTATTTTCTGCCTGAGCCATTGCTTGACCGACCTTCAGAGGATTATAGATTTTTTGTCCCCAGCTCATGTGTGTGGGGCATATTGCACTCAGCGTCAGTCCAGTTATCCTGTTGAATGCTGCTTTGCGGCCATAAAGCCAGTTTTAAACCTGATTGCAGTTCAATAAATGCCGCAGCGTCCTAACCAAATTCCTCACCGATGACGCCTTCACTGCTTAAACTCAAGCCTTCACGATAAAAATCCAAGGCTGCCGCCAGGTCGCGCCCTGCAAATTTAATGACGGAAATGCAGGCGTGCACACGCCGTATTTCTTGTTATTTCCATATACTGCGAACAAATTAAAAGCAGGGCATTGACCCTGCTGGGTAGGCATTATTGTATCGTGCGGCTTAAGTGATGAATGGGGGGATTATGCCACTTTCAGCTGTGTTGCACGTTTGGCTGCCGGGGAGGATGCCAGATAAGCAATCGCATCTTCAGTTTTGGCTTCGTGCAGTGGATCGTACCATGGCATCAGATATCCCAGCTGCTGTGAGATGAGCCAAAATGGACTGGGTATTAAATTATTGTTACGTTGTGCAATCGCATACCATTCACGCCAGATCCACGGCTTGTATACGGCCGGGCAGATCGCTTTAAAGCGGGGGTCTTGTTTCATCAGATGGGCAGTGCCATCAACCCACAGGCCAATTACGGCCGCAATCACAATGATGCTGAGGTAATAACGGGCAATATAACCGCCACCTAAATGACGGTATAAATCAAAGGCGACAGTACGATGTTCAATTTCCTCTGCACCGTGCCATTTAATCAGATCCAGCATGGCTGGGTCTGCTCCCAGTTTCTGCCATTCCTGATTATACAGGGCATATTTACCCAGTACGCAGGTCATGTGTTCCACCGTGGCGATAATGCCGAGGCGAAATAAATCCCATTGATGTTCAAGTAATGAAGGAATCTTTAGGCCTAAAGGCTGGTCGGCCAGTAATCGGCTAAACAGGAAATTCATGACATTGAGGTTGCGCTGGATATCAATATTGCGCACGGTTAAATATTCATAATTGGCAGAGTTATGCGCTTGAGCATGCATTGCTTCTTGGCGGATAAAGGCTTGCACATCCTGTTTCAGTTTTTCATCACGAATTTGGGGCAAAACTTTATTATACAGGCGACAAAACCAGAATGCGCCAGCAGGTAAAATCATATTAATTTCATTGATGAAATAGCTTACATAAGGCTGCTGTGGAATCCAGTCCACGGGCGTGTCTTGCCATTCAAATTTTACTTTACGTGGCTGAATATAATAGCTGATAGATGAGCCGAGTTTAGCGTTTTTTAAACGGGAGAAAAGTTTCATCATACTGTCCTTATTGTTTTAACGTGTAATGCTCTACATACGGTAAAAATCAGTATGAAAAAAATATCCCGCATTGTGATTAGCAATACGGGACATTGAAATATCAATTAATGATGAATTTGGAGGATTATCCTGATTAATCGGCTTGTCGGCTTTCATCCGTCGCATCATCGGCAATTTGAGCCTCTGATTCATTCTCTTCTATACACATCGATTCTTGTGGTTCATCCAGTTCATCGGCTACCGCGTCAGGAATGCTGTCCAGATCAAACTCAGCGGTCTGATCCAGCGTAAAATTCAGGCGACCCCCCATCACACTAGCCAGTTCTTCCAGACCTTGCTTATTGAGGGAAGAGAACAGCTGAATTGAAAAGTCCAGCTTCATCTTTTTCAGCATGGCTTTCACTTCTTGCAGGACTTTAGAGGCTGGACCGCGATTCAGTTTGTCAGATTTGGTCAATAACACATGCACGAACAGTTTACGTGAATAGGCCCATTCCAGCATCATGATGTCAAAGTGCTGCAGAGGATGACGGATGTCCATCAATAACACCAGACCTTGCAGGCTCTGGCGATGAATCAGGTAATTTTCCAGCTCTTTTTGCCATACGATCTTCATGGCTTCTGGTACGGCAGCATAGCCATAGCCGGGTAAGTCAACCAGACGCTGATCCGGATTGCCCAGACTAAAGAAGTTGATCATCTGGGTGCGCCCCGGCTTTTTCGATGCACGTGCCAGCTGCTTCTGGTTGGTCAAGGCATTAATCGCGCTCGACTTCCCTGCATTTGAACGGCCTGCAAAAGCCACTTCATACCCCGTATCTTCTACACACAGGCTCAGCTTGGGTGCGCTCATTAAGAATTCAGCTTTACGCAACCAGTTCAGTGCGCGCACAGAGTACTCAGTAATCGCAGGATCTACTTTTTTTTCATAGCTGATCTTTTGCTTTGGGGCATTCGATGCCTTACTGTTTTTCGACTTTCCTCTGCTGTGATGCATGGCTCAACTTCAATGACTAATATACAAGGAACTATTATAAAGGAAGTCGGGCAGGCAAGCGAACTTTAGCGCTGTTCAGCCGCAAAGAGGGGGAAATAGCTGTTAAAGATTAATCAGGTTGATGGGGGACTGAAGGCTAAAATGCCCTTGAACAGGCTGAATCACATCGCCCAGAATATACTGATCCAGACTGGCATAGAACTGTTCCATAGCTTGATCCAGAATACCTTTTAAACCGCAGCCATAGCGCAGTACGCAGGGAGGATCATTGCATTCCACAATCTGGTTGTCACGCTGTAAAATCCGCACAATCTGCCCGAGCTGAAGTTTCAGGGCATCCGGATTCAGGCGTACTCCTCCACCTTTGCCGCGGGTGGTAATCAGCCAGTTTTGCTTTGCCATAAAATGGACAATTTTCATCGCATGGTTTTGCGAAACTTCCAGGCGCTCGGCCAGCTCAGCAATCGTATAAGGGAGATCACGGGGTTGTGCAACATACATCAGTATACGAAGCGCATAATCAGTGAATTTATTCAGTTGCATGATAATACTGAGATTTTTGATTAAAAAAATTGGGGCTAGTCTAGCATAACCAAACTAACCCCCCTTTTTTATTTTGTGTCTGTGTTGCCGCTTAGTGGTGTACACCACCTGTGCCAAAGGCTTCACTGTGAATGTTTTCAGCCGGAATACCGCGAGCCAGCAGTACTTTTTGCTGTTCAACCATAAATGGCATTGGGCCGCAAAGGTAGTAGTCTGCATTTGTTGGTAGTAAAGCACTGTCGAGGCTGCTAAGGTCTAAACGACCTGCAATGTCAAAGTCTTCGCCTAATTTGTCGCTGGCATGCGGAAACTCATAGGCAGTCACTGTGCTTAAGCGAGGATATTTTGCTTTTAAATCCTGAATATGCTGTTTCATGGCATGCACTTGTTTGCTGCGACACGCATGGATGAAAGTGACGGGTTGTGGCATATCTAAAGTAACCAGTTGATTCAGCATGGCAATCATCGGGGTGAGGCCTACACCACCACTGATAAATACATTACGTTTATTTGCATCAATCAGGTAGAAATTACCTGTTGGCGCAGACACTTCAATTTCTGAACCTTCTGGCAGGCTATGTAACGTATTAGAGACCCAACCCGGAATTAAATCATCTTTTTGATCTTCGCGTTTGACTGAGATACGCAGATAGTCCGCTTGCGGGCAAGTGGACAGCGTATATTGACGAGGCTGTCTTAAGTTGAGTTCCGGCACAAAGACACGAACAGAAATGTATTGTCCTGCTTCGTATTTTGGCAAATCGCCACTGTCTACAGGGGTAAGGTAGAAAGAAGTAATTTCATCACTTTCCACTACTTTTTTGGCAATTTTAAAATTGCGCCAGCCTAACCAGCTGCCTTTGGTTTGCTGATGTTGATCATAAATGGCTTTTTCAGTGTTGATGAATAAATCTGCCAATTGACCATAAGCCGCAGCCCAAGCATCAATTAAAGGATCTTCCATTGAAATATTAAGTACTTCACTGATGGAATGCAGCAGGTTTTCCCCCACAATATTATAATCCGGCGCTTGAATATTCAGGCTGACATGTTTGTGGGCGATCAGTTCAACCACAGGCAAAAGCACGGAAGGGTCTTCAATGTTTTCCGCATAGGCCAACACTGCACCTGCCAGGGCTTGCGCCTGTGCGCCGCTACGCTGATGGCCCATATTGAAGGTTTCTTTTAAGTCTGGATTATTGCCCAGCATGCGGTTATAGAAATAACCTGTCAATGCAACCCCATTTTCACGAAGAACAGGAACAGTGGCTTTTACAAGATCAATTTGCTGCGGAGTCATAGTTGATTTCTCATGGGTGTTATCTATAAGATGTATTTAAAATACATTTTTAAAAATGGTTTTACAATAGCCATCAATTAAATACCCATAAAAAAATTATGGAATATAAGAATATTCCATAATGAAGAGGTTAATGATCGAAGGAATAGATTATTTTTTACGAACAGGGTGCCCAATAAACCCCAGATAATTTTCTCTCCACCCCTGCCACATGCAGCACTTTTGGTAAAAGTTCCAACTGTATCCTGAAACAGTTTTTGATGTTGCTTGGCAGCGGGTTCAGCTGCTTTTTGCTGCAATATCTCAAACGCATTTTCACCATCCAGGCTGTGTAGGTAAGTGCCTGCAATGACACTGAACAGTATTTTGTGTTCTTTGGGGGCAAGCGGGTGAAATGAAGAATAGGGTAGTATCCCCCAGCAACTTTCAACCATTTGCGATATGTCTTGTTCATTCAGATAGCTTATTCAGGCTTTGCCTGTGCCCAGTTCGCCAACGGCTTGGCTTTTAGGCTTATGGTTTGAACACTGCCCATTGCCCCGGCGATTAAGCCGTGGCGGTTGGCAAATTGTGGGGGTCAAATCCTCTCTGTGTATGGGCAAGTTTTTGGCAATCACGGTTGCTGCACCCATATGATTTCCTATTTTGATTTATTCATGTTGCTGCTGAGCTAACTGTTTTAATGCATTTTCTATATCTTGAATTAAATCTGCAGGATGTTCTAGCCCAATACAGAAGCGAACCAGGAAGCCCTCTTTCAAATGTGAATGTTGAAGCATGCGCATCTCTTTTAAGTCATAAAGCATGACCAGGCTAACCGGTCCACCCCAGCTAAATCCAAGCTTGAACAGTTGCAGGGCATCGCAGAAGGTACGAATATCTTCTAAAGTGTATTCAGGTTTGAAAATCACACTGACCAGACCTGCACTTTGTCCATCTTTGCAAATTTCTTGCCAGTATTCATGACCTGCGGCATGCGCATCGGCAGGATGTAAGACCTGAACAAATTCATTTCGCTGTTGAAGCCAAGCCAGCAGTTTTAAACAGCTTTGAGCTTGATGTTGATAACGCACCTGCATTGACGCCAGGCTGCGTTGCACTTGTGCCACATCATCACCGGACACGCTAATGCCTTGAATTGCATGTATGCGAAACAACTGATGATGCAGCTTTTGATCCCGTGTCACCACAGAGCCCATCAAGATGTCACCACCGCCGCTTGGATATTTGGTCAACGCATGCACGGTTATATCTACCGCTAAATGTTCCGTACCAAAGTCAAAGGCATTAAATGCCAGACCTGCTCCCCAGGTATTGTCGAGTGCAGTCAAGACATGATGTTTCTGCGCCTTTTGAACTAAAGCGGTCAGATCTGGAAATTCCAGCGTTACTGAACCTGCGGCTTCGAGCCAAATCAGCTTAGCTTTTTCTGTAGGCTGGAATGAACTGGCCGCTAGCGGATTATAGAGCTTTACCGTAATACCATAGCGGCTTTCCAGATTACGCAGATGCTCCATGTTGGGGCCATAAATATTGTCTGCTACCCAGACTTCATCCCCCTGCGCAAGAAAACAGGAATTGACGAGGTTAATGGCCGACAGGCCGCTCGGAGCCAGCAAGCAGTATTGCCCGCCTTCAAGCTGAGCAATGTTGTCGGCTAATGTAAATGTGGTAGGTGTGCCATGGGTGCCATAACTATAATCATAGTCATCGCTCCAGTGGCGATTAAACAATGCATCCGTGGTTTCAAAAATGATGGTAGATGCACGATAAAGGGGAGGCTGAACCGTAGAAATATATTGAGGAGCCTTTCGCGGTGCATGAATCAGGGCGGTTTGTGGATTTTTTTTCACGTGAATGCGCTCAAATGTAAGTCGTTATTGTCCTAGCTTAAGAGAATCTCGAGGGCGCGACTAGGGCTATGAAGATGGTTGAAAAGCTTTATTTGGTTTTAGGGTGGATGGTGTGTTGTAAATTCGGCTTTTACGGCGGGATTAAAATAGCTCAACTCAGAGTAGGCTAGATCTAATAAGCATTTATCTTATGACCCATATTAAAAAAGCTGGCGAGGCCCTTATGCACAGAGTGGAGTAATAGCGAATCCCCATCTTGATCAGCTCGAGCGGTTTGGTAAAAGTATGCTTGTTTCTTAATATATTATTTGAAATAACTCAGTGAATTTAAGAACTTTTGAGAAAGATAAAAAGAGTTGACGCAGTGCTCGAGCCTGTATCTTCAAGTCTGGCAGAAAGTGGAAAATGAATAAAAAATGCTTTATGGAGGAAAATAGCTACTCAAGCATGCAATTAAAAAAAGAAGCGACTGGGTCAATGCTGATACTTCCAGAAAAATAAATGGCCAATTCAGAAAATGCAGCCAAATAGCCGGATAAAACTGTAAAAGGCATTTGCTTATGCATTAAACAATGACTATAATGAGCGACCCTTCAATAGGAAGGGGTTAACTGCGAAGAAAGTAGTTAACTATCGTTACAGTCATGGCATCGATCATGACCTTGGTGATATTTCACTGCTCTTGACACTTACCTTGAAATAGTGGGGTGAGATGCGTCAAGAGTGATTCTTTATATATTTGGCTTGGAGTTAACTGGTATGTCTAACCAGAGAATTCGTATCCGTCTTAAGTCTTTTGATCACCGTCTAATTGATCAATCAGCTCAAGAAATCGTAGAAACAGCAAAACGTACTGGCGCACAAGTATGTGGTCCAATTCCAATGCCTACACGCATTGAACGTTTTAACGTTTTAACATCACCACACGTTAACAAAGATGCGCGTGACCAATACGAGATCCGCACTTACAAACGTTTGATCGACATCGTTCAACCTACTGATAAAACTGTTGATGCGTTGATGAAGTTAGATCTAGCAGCTGGTGTTGATGTTCAGATCGCATTGGGTTAAGGCTTTCGGTTAATTAACACTCTAAGTTAATTAGGCCGCTTTTTTAGAGGTTTATGCACATGGCTATTGGTTTAGTCGGTCGCAAGTGCGGTATGACACGTGTCTTTACAGACGCTGGTGTTTCTGTGCCTGTTACAGTGATTGAGGTTGATCCTAACCGAATCACTCAAATCAAAACGCTTGAAACTGATGGTTATCAAGCGATTCAAATCACTACTGGTGAACGTCGCGAATCTCGCGTAACTAACGCTCAGAAAGGCCACTTTGCGAAAGCGGGTGTTGCTGCTGGTCGTCTGGTTCAAGAATTCCGCGTTTCAGAAGCTGAGCTTGAAGGTCGTGAAGTTGGCGCTACTATTGGCGTAGATCTGTTCACAGTGGGTCAAATTGTTGACGTAACTGGTCAGTCTAAAGGTAAAGGTTTCCAGGGTGGTGTTAAGCGTTGGAACTTCCGTACGCAAGATGCTTCACATGGTAACTCTGTATCTCACCGTGTTCTAGGTTCTACAGGTCAAAACCAGACTCCTGGTCGCGTGTTCAAAGGCAAAAAAATGGCTGGCCATTTAGGTGCTGAGCGCGTAACTGTACAGGGTCTTGAAATTGTATCTATCGACGCAGAACGTTCAGTTCTGGTAGTTAAAGGTGCGATTCCTGGTGCTACCGGTGGCGACGTAACTGTTCGTCCTACGATCAAGGCCTGAGGGGAAATAACGTGAATTTAAATACTGTTTCCGGCTCTGCTGTTGAATTATCAGAAGTTGCGTTCGGTCGTGAATTTAATGAAGCTCTTGTACACCAAGTTGTTACAGCTTACCTAGCTGGTGGTCGTCAAGGTTCTAAAGCTCAGAAATCACGTTCGGAAGTTGCTGGCGGTGGTAAAAAGCCATTCCGTCAAAAAGGTACTGGCCGCGCTCGTGCTGGTTCTATTCGTAGCCCAATCTGGGTTGGCGGTGGTAAAACTTTTGCTGCTCGTCCACAAGACTGGTCTCAAAAAGTAAACCGTAAAATGTACCGCGGTGCTATGCAATGCATCCTGGCTGAACTTGTTCGTCAAGATCGCTTGGTGCTGGTTGATGAGTTTGCAGTTGCAGCTCCAAAAACTAAAGAATTGCTTGCAAAACTTAACGACTTGAATGCTACGCGTGCATTGATCGTTACTGATGCTGTTGATGAGAACTTGTATCTGGCAGCTCGCAACATTCCATACGTTGATGTGGTTGATGCGACTGCAATCGATCCTGTTAGCTTGATCGCGTTCGATAAAGTTGTTATGTCTGTAGCTGCTGCTAAGAAAATTGAGGTAGAACTCGGATGAACAACGAACGTTTATATCAAGTCCTGCAAGGACCTGTTTTCTCAGAAAAAGCACAAGTTTTAGGTGAGACTGCTGGTGTTCAAGTATTCAAAGTTGCACTTGATGCAAATAAGCTTGAAATCAAAAAAGCAGTTGAACAACTCTTTGGTGTAGAAGTGGTTAAAGTTAACACGACTGTCACTAAAGGTAAGTCTAAACGCTTTGGTAAAACATTAGGACGTCGTTCTGATGTTAAAAAAGCATACGTCACCCTGAAAGCTGGCCAGGATGTTGAAATGGCTGACTTGGGCGATACCGCTGAAAGCACAGCGGAATAAGGACGAAAATTATGCCGATTCAAAAATGTAAGCCAACGTCTCCAGGACGTCGCTTTGTAGAGAAAGTCGTTCACGACCATCTTCACAAAGGTGCTCCGTACGCTCCATTAGTTGAAGCTAAAAAGCGTACTGGCGGCCGTAATAACAACGGTCACATTACGACTCGTCACGTTGGTGGCGGTCATAAACAACACTACCGTATCGTAGACTTTAAACGTAACAAAGACGGCATTCCTGCTGTAGTTGAGCGTATTGAATACGATCCAAACCGTACTGCGCACCTTGCGTTGCTGAAGTATGCTGACGGTGAACGTCGCTACATCATCGCACCTAAAGGTCTGCGTGCTGGTGATGCAGTTCAGTCTGGTAACGATGCTCCAATTCGTCCAGGTAACTGTTTGCCACTTCGCAACATGCCGATCGGTTCTACTCTTCACAACATCGAGCTTAAAATCGGTAAGGGCGCACAATTAGTACGTTCTGCTGGTACGTCTGCTCAGTTGTTGGGTCGTGACGGTTCTTACGCAATTATTCGTCTTCGTTCAGGCGAAATGCGTAAAGTACACGTTGAATGCCGCGCTGTGTTAGGTGAAGTATCTAACTCAGAAAGCAACCTTCGTTCACTGGGTAAAGCTGGTGCATCACGCTGGCGTGGTGTTCGTCCTACCGTTCGTGGTATGGCGATGAACCCGGTAGATCACCCACATGGTGGTGGTGAAGGGCGTAACAAGGGTATTCAACCTGTAAGCCCATGGGGTCAAAAAGCTAAAGGGTACAAGACACGTACCAATAAGCGTACGACTAAGATGATTATTCGCGACCGTCGCGTTAAGTAACAAGTAAAGGAATCTGACAATGCCTCGTTCTCTGAAAAAAGGCCCATTCGTCGATGCGCACTTGTTCGCTAAGGTTGAAGCGGCTATCGCGGCGAATAACCGTAAGCCGATCAAAACTTGGTCGCGTCGTTCGATGATCCTCCCGGATTTTGTTGGTTTAACAATTTCTGTTCACAATGGTCGTAACCATGTTCCGGTAATCGTATCTGAGCATATGGTTGGTCACAAGCTTGGTGAATTTGCACCGACTCGTACCTACCGTGGTCACGGTGTTGACAAGAAATCTAAACGTTAATAGGTGCTATGATGGAAGTAACTGCTAAATTACGCGGTGCCGCTATCTCGGCACAAAAAGCTCGTTTGGTTGCAGATCTTATCCGCGGCAAATCTGTTGCGCACGCTCTTAACATTCTTAACTTCAGCAACAAAAAAGCTGCAGTTCTGGTTAAGAAAGCGTTGGAATCTGCAATTGCAAACGCTGAACACAATAACAGTTTAGATGTAGACGATCTTAAAGTTTCTACGATCTACGTTGATGAAGGCATGAGCCTGAAACGTATTATGCCACGTGCTAAAGGTCGTGCAGATCGTATTACTAAGCGTACTTGTCACATCACCGTTAAGGTAGGGGTTTGATATGGGTCAGAAGGTTCATCCAATCGGTATCCGCCTAGGTGTTGTGAAACGTCATAACGCTAACTGGTATGCGAATCCGAAACAATACGCTGAATACTTGCTTAAAGATTTGCAGGTTCGTGAGTTTTTAACTAAAAAACTTAAGAATGCAATGATCAGCAATATTCTTATCGAACGCCCTACAGGCGCTGCTAAAGTAACAATTAGCACTGCTCGTCCTGGTATAGTGATCGGTAAAAAAGGCGAAGACATTGAGAAATTACAACGCGAATTAACATCTATCATGGGTGTTCCTGCGCAAGTAAGCATCAACGAAATCGATCGTCCAGACTTAGACGCGCGTCTGGTTGCTGAAGCAATCGCTTCTCAATTAGAAAAACGTGTAATGTTCCGTCGTGCTATGAAGCGTGCGGTTCAAAACACGATGCGTGCTGGTGCTAAAGGTATCAAAGTAGAAGTTTCAGGCCGTTTAGGTGGTGCTGAGATTGCTCGTACTGAATGGTATCGTGAAGGTCGTGTACCTCTACATACGCTTCGTGCTGATATCGACTACGCAACTATGCGCGCTGAGACTACTTACGGTACGATTGGTGTTAAAGTTTGGATCTTCCGTGGTGAGATCTTGGGCGGCATGAAACAAGTCATGAACCCGGCTCCAGCTGAAGAGCGTCAAGCTAAACGCGGTCGCGGTCGTGGTGAAGGTCAAGAGCGTCGTGGTCGTCGCAATGATCGTTCTGCTGAAAAAGGAGAATAATCCATGTTGCAACCTAAACGTACTAAATTCCGTAAGGTGCAAAAAGGCCGTAACACTGGTCTAGCGCACCGCGGTAGCTCAGTATCTTTTGGTACTATTGCGCTTAAATCAGTTGAACGTGGTCAAATGACTGCGCGTCAAATTGAAGCAGCACGTCGTACAATCAGCCGTCGTATTAAACGTGGTGGTAAGATCTTTATCCGTGTTTTCCCGGACAAGCCGATTACTTCTAAACCACTTGAAGTGCGTATGGGTAAAGGTAAAGGTTCTGTGGAATACTGGGTTTGTCAAATCAAACCAGGTAAAGTCTTGTACGAAATTGATGGTGTGAACGAAGAGTTGGCAACAGAAGCATTCAAGCTTGCTGCAGCTAAACTTCCGTTTAAAACCACTATCGTGACTCGGACGGTAATGTAATGAAAACTAAAGATCTACGTGAAAAGTCGGTAGAAGAGTTGACAGCTTTGCTTGATGAGCAACAGCTTAACCAATTCCGTCTTCGTATGGCGAAAGCAACTGGTCAATTGGGTAAATCGCACGAAGTTGCATTGACTCGCAAGACTGTTGCTCGTATCAAGACCCTACTTACCGAAAAACAGGGGAACGGACAATGAGTGAAAATACAGTCCGCACGTTAACCGGCAAGGTTGTGAGCGACAAGATGGACAAGTCTATCGTTGTACTGATCGAACGCCGCGTTCAACACCCGTTGTATGGCAAATTAATCCGCCGTTCAACAAAATTACATGCTCATGATGAGAACAATACTGCCAAGCTTGGTGATGTTGTAACCATTAAAGAAAGCCGCCCAATGTCTAAAACTAAGTCTTGGACTTTAGTTGAAGTTGTTGAAGCAGCTACTGAGTAATTAACGTTCTTGTTGCATCATCGGTTAATTTCGAGTACTCTTTGAGCCTTTCGAAATTGTGACCGGTGATGCTCGGTTTTGGAGTAGGGCAATGATTCAGACCGAAACTATGCTCGACGTAGCAGACAACAGTGGTGCTCGCCGCGTACAATGTATTAAAGTACTTGGTGGTTCACATCGTCGTTATGCTTCTGTTGGCGACATTATTAAAGTTACTGTAAAAGAAGCAATTCCACGCGCACGTGTTAAAAAAGGTGACGTGATGAATGCAGTGGTTGTTCGTACTAAATTCGGCATCCGTCGTCCAGACGGTTCAGTGATTCGTTTTGACGATAACGCTGCTGTTATTTTGAACAACAACAAAGCGCCGATTGCAACTCGTATTTTCGGACCAGTGACTCGTGAACTTCGTACTGAACAGTTCATGAAAATTATTTCATTGGCTCCTGAAGTTCTATAAGAGGCGATCATGGCGAAGATTAAAAAAGGCGATCAAGTAATTGTGATCGCAGGTAAAGAGAAAGGCAAACAGGGGACTGTTCTGTCGGTTTCTAATGACCGTGTTAAGGTTGAAGGCCTTAACTTGGTTAAGAAGCATCAAAAGCCGAACCGTGTTACTGGCGCTGAAGGCGGCATCGTAACTCAGGAAGCTTCGCTTCATATTTCAAATGTGGCAATTTTTAATGCTACAACCCAAAAGGCTGACCGTGTTGGTTACCAAGTGATTGATGGCGTGAAAACTCGCGTTTATAAATCAAATGGTGAATCAGTGGCGGTAGCGAAGTAATAGGTTGAAATAGGCAATGGCCAGACTTAAAACACGTTACAACGACGAACTTAAAGCTCAGTTACAAGAAACATTGGGTCTTAAGAATGTGATGGAGATTCCTCGCATCACTAAAATCACGATCAACATGGGTGTTGGTGCAGCAGCTGCTGACAAAAAACTCCTTGATGGTGCTCTTTCTGATATGCAAGCTATCTCTGGTCAAAAACCAGTACTTACGTTAGCTCGTAAATCAATTGCTGGTTTTAAAATCCGTGATGGTTGGCCGATCGGTTGTAAAGTTACTTTACGCGGCGAACGTATGTACGAATTCTTAGACCGTCTAATCTCGATTGCGATCCCTCGTATCCGTGACTTCCGTGGTTTCTCTGCGAAATCATTTGATGGTCGTGGTAACTACTCAATGGGTCTTAAGGAACAGATCATGTTCCCTGAAGTCGATTTTGACAAGATTGACCGTATTCGTGGTATGGACATTACCATTACTACGACTGCTCGCACCGATGACGAAGGCCGTGCGCTTATGCGTGCATTCGGCTTCCCGTTCAAATAAGAGGTCGATATGGCTAAGAAAAGTATGATTAATCGCGAGTTGAAACGCGAAGCTACTGTTGCTAAATACGCTGCAAAACGTGCTGAATTAAAAGCTGTAATTGCAAACGTAAATGCATCAGATGAAGAACGTTTCGATGCGATGATGAAGTTACAAGCATTACCACGTAATGCGTCTCCAGTACGTCTACGTAACCGTTGTGGTTTAACTGGTCGTCCTCATGGTTACTTCCGTAAGTTCGGCTTAAGCCGTAACAAGTTACGTGACACAGTAATGCAAGGTGATGTACCGGGCGTTGTTAAGGCAAGCTGGTAAGGAGCACTATAAATGAGTATGCAAGATACCGTTGCCGACATGCTAACACGTGTTCGTAACGCACAAATGGCAAAGAAACAAACAGTTTCTATGCCTAATTCTAAGTTGAAAGTTGCGATTGCTAACGTACTTCAACAAGAAGGTTATATTTCAAATGTAGAAGTTGCGGATGTTGAAGGCAAAGCAACTCTTACTTTGACTTTAAAATATTTTGAAGGCAAACCAGTTATCGAAACTGTGAAACGCGTAAGCCGTCCTGGTCTACGTCAGTATCGCGGTAAAGATGCACTTCCAAGCGTTAAGCAAGGTTTAGGTATTGCAATTGTTTCTACAAGCAAAGGCATCATGACTGATCGCGCTGCACGTGCTGCAGGCGTTGGTGGTGAAGTTATTGCTTTTGTTTCTTAATAGGTGATTCCTCATGTCTCGTGTGGCTAAAGCCCCAGTAACTGTCCCTAACGGTGTAACAGTTACTCAGAACGGCCGGCAGGTCGAAGTGAAAGGCAGCAAAGGTACATTGTCTTTCAACCTGCATGCGCTGGTCGAGCTTAAACAGGAAGAAGGTCAACTTCAAATTGCTCCTAAAGCTGAGTCGAAAGACGCTTGGATGCAAGCTGGTACTGCTCGCGCTGTGCTTAACAACCTTGTAAAAGGTGTGAGCGAAGGTTTCGAACGTAAGTTACAACTTATCGGTGTTGGTTATAAAGCTGCGGTTAAAGGTAACATTGTTAACCTTAACCTTGGTTTCTCACACCCGATCGACTATACGCTTCCTGAAGGTGTAACTGCTGAAACTCCAACTGCAACTGAAATTGTTCTGAAATCTGCTGATAAAGCAGCTTTAGGTCAAGTTGCTGCAGATATCCGTGGTTACCGTCCACCAGAGCCATATAAAGGTAAAGGTGTTCGTTATTCTGACGAAGTTGTACTTCGTAAAGAAGCTAAGAAGAAATAAGGCGCGAGGTTCTTATGAACGAAAAGAAACAATCCCGTTTGCGTCGTGCGAAAAGCACACGCTTGCACATCCGTGCATTGGGTGCGACTCGTTTGTGTGTAAACCGCACTCCGCGTCACATCTATGCTCAAGTTATCTCGGCAGATGGTGGCAAAGTATTAGCGCAAGCTTCTACTTTAGATGCTACTTTACGTGCGGGTACAACTGGTAACGTTGAAGCAGCTCAGAAAGTAGGTGCTTTAATCGCAGAGCGCGCTAAAGCAGCTGGTGTTACTAAAGTTGCATTTGACCGTTCTGGTTTCAAATATCATGGTCGTATCAAAGCCTTGGCTGATGCTGCCCGTGAAAACGGCTTGGAGTTCTAATCATGGCTAAAGTTGAACAAAACGAAGGTCTTGTTGAAAAGCTGGTTGCCGTTGATCGTGTAGCCAAAGTTGTTAAGGGTGGTCGTATCTTCTCTTTCACCGCATTGACTGTAGTGGGTGATGGGAATGGTCGCGTAGGTTTTGGTCGTGGTAAGGCACGTGAAGTTCCAGCTGCTATCTCTAAAGCACTTGAAGCTGCACGTCGTAACATGATTACCGTTGATCTTGTTGATGGTACGTTACAACACCCAATTCATGCTCGTCATGGCGCTAGTCGTGTATTCATGCAGCCTGCCTCTGAAGGTACTGGTGTAATTGCTGGTGGCGCTATGCGTGCAGTTTTAGAAGCTGTTGGTGTACGTGACGTATTAACTAAATGCCGTGGTTCTACTAACGCTGCTAACGTAGTAAACGCAACTTTCAATGGTTTGCGTGATATGACTACTCCTGAGAAGGTTGCTGCGAAACGTGGTCTGTCAGTAGAACAAATTCAAGGGTAATCAATCATGAAAACGATTAAAGTTACCCAGACTAAATCTGCATCGCATCGCTTGAAAAATCACAAGCTGAGCCTGAAAGGTTTAGGTCTGCGTCGTATTGGTCATACTGTAGAAGTGTTAGATACACCTTCTAACCGTGGTATGATCAACCAAGTCTACTATATGGTTAGTGTAGAGGAATAAGCCATGACTCTGCGTTTAAATGAACTTGCACCTGCAGAAGGTGCGAAGCGTGAAGCTCGTCGCATAGGCCGTGGTATCGGTTCTGGCGTTGGCAAGACTGGTGGTCGTGGTATCAAAGGTCAAAACTCACGTAAGAGCGGCGGCGTCCGTCCAGGTTTCGAAGGTGGTCAAACTGCACTTTATCGTCGTTTACCTAAATTCGGTTTCACTAGCCAATTGGCTTTGAAAACTGCTGAAGTACGTCTATCTGAGCTGACTAAAGTTGAAGGTGACATCGTGTCTCTTGAAACTTTAAAAGCTGCGAACGTTGTACGTAAAGACATGACTCGTGCTCGTATCGTACTTTCTGGTGAAATTACTCGCGCATTCACTTTACAAGGTGTTGCTGTGACTAAAGGCGCTAAAGCTGCTGTTGAAGCTGCTGGCGGTAAAGTCGAGGAGTAATCCCCAGTGTCTATGACTCCTAGTTCTTCAGGTCATGTCAACATGATGAAAGGCCAACCATTTCATGTGAAATATCGTGAAATTATTCGTCGAATGATGTTTCTCATTGGTGCGTTGTTGGTATTTCGACTAGGAGCGCATATTCCAGTACCAGGCATTAATAATGCTGCACTTGAAAATCTGTTTAATGCAAACCAGGGCACGATCCTTGGTTTGTTTAACATGTTTTCGGGTGGTGCATTAGAGCGGATGTCTATTCTTGCACTCGGAATCATGCCTTACATTTCTGCATCTATTATCGTGCAGTTAATGTCCTCGGTGGTTCCTCAGCTCGAAGCTTTGAAAAAAGAAGGTGAGCAGGGCAAACGTAAGATTAATCAATATACACGACAGGGCACACTGTTCCTTGCACTGGTGCAAGCGATCGGTATGTGTGCAGGCCTGATCAGCCAGGGAATTACCCTGACTTCTGGTCTGGCTTTTTATGTTCCTGCAGTAACTTCTCTGGTCGCGGGAACCATGTTCCTGATGTGGCTGGGTGAACAGATTACTGAGCGCGGGGTGGGAAATGGTATTTCCATGATCATCTTCGCAGGTATTGTTGCAGGATTGCCGAACCTGGTTATGCAGTCTCTGACTTCTGTAGATAATGGTCAGACAAGTCTGATTGGCCTTGCCATATTTGGATTGTTATCTATTGCCGTGCTTGCAGCAATTGTATTTATCGAGAAGGCGCAACGTCGTATTCCGGTGAACTATGCCCAAAAGCAGCAGGGTCGTCGTGTATTTACTGCACAGCAAACTCATTTGCCATTAAAAATTAATATGGCAGGTGTGATTCCGGCAATTTTTGCCAGTTCATTGCTTCTGTTTCCAGCGAGCTTGGGGCAGTGGGTCGGTAGTTCGGATCCGAGTGCAGGAATTATCAAGCGTGGTCTGCAAGATCTGGCATTGGTTTTATCGCCTGGTCAGCCGTTGTATTTGGTGCTCTTTGGTGCGTTAATTATCTTTTTCTGTTACTTCTATACAGCACTGGTATTTAGTCCTAAAGAAGTATCAGAGAACTTGAAGCGCAGCGGAGCTTATGTGCCTGGTATACGTCCAGGTGAGCAAACTGCTCGTTACTTAGATCATATTCTCAGTCGTTTGACCTTTATTGGCGCGATTTACATCACTGTCATCTGTTTAATGCCGATGATCCTGCAAAGCTCTTTTGGGATTCCATTTAGCTTGGGTGGAACATCGTTGCTGATCGTGGTAGTGGTGGTGATGGACTTTATGGCTCAGCTGCAAGCACATCTCACCTCGCACCAGTACGATAATCAAACGTTAATGAGAAAAACGACTGCTCATCCTAAGGGATAAGCGCACTTAGAGGTTTCATCATGAAAGTACAAGCTTCTGTAAAGAAAATTTGTGGTAGCTGTAAAGTTATCCGTCGTAATGGGGTTATCCGCGTAATTTGTAGCGCAGAACCTCGTCATAAGCAGCGTCAAGGTTAATCTGATCAAGACCTGTTGATTTCAGTAGGCGAATTGGGTTATTATCCGCCCCTCAAGATTTTTGTGGGGCGGTTGATTATCTTAACTGCCTTTTTGGAGAAAATTGAATGGCTCGTATTGCCGGTGTAAACATTCCGGATAACAAGCATGCTGTTATCTCTCTAACGTATATCTTTGGTATTGGTCGCCACACTGCTAAGACTATCTTAGCTGCTGCAGGTATCCCAACTACTACTAAGATCCGTGAGTTAGATGACACTCAGCTTGATGCGATTCGTGCAGAAGTTGCCAAGGTTCCGACCGAAGGTGATTTACGTCGCGAAATTTCCATGAACATTAAACGTTTAATGGATTTAGGCTGCTACCGCGGTCTTCGTCATCGTCGCAGCTTGCCTGTCCGTGGACAAAACACCAAAAATAACGCACGTACCCGTAAAGGTCCGCGCAAACCGATTAAGAAATAAGATTTCTGGAAGCTAAAAGATGGCTAAAGATACTCGCGCACGCAAGAAGGTCACCCGTACCGTCTCTGAAGGTGTTGCACACATTCACGCTTCTTTTAATAACACCATTGTGACTATTACCGATCGTCAAGGTAATGCACTGGCTTGGGCCACCTCAGGTGGACAAGGCTTCCGTGGATCACGTAAATCAACTCCGTTCGCTGCTCAGGTAGCTGCTGAAGTTGCTGGTAAAGCTGCTTTAGATTACGGTTTGAAAAATTTGGACGTCCTTGTAAAAGGTCCTGGTCCAGGTCGTGAGTCTGCGGTTCGTGCATTAGGTGCAGTGGGTTATAAAATTAACAGCATTACCGATGTGACTCCAATTCCTCACAACGGTTGCCGTCCACCTAAAAAACGTCGCGTGTAAGGAGAAACATTCATGGCTCGTTATATTGGTCCAAAATGCAAACTCTCTCGTCGCGAAGGGACAGACCTGCAACTAAAATCTGGCGTTAAACCATTTGACGTTAAGACTAAAAAACATGCTAAAGCTCCTGGCCAACATGGTCAAAGCCGTGCAAAACAATCTGAGTACTCACTACAATTACGTGAAAAACAAAAAGTACGTCGCATGTACGGTGTTTTAGAGCGTCAATTTAGTAATTACTATAAAGAAGCTGCTCGTGTTAAAGGTGCAACTGGTGAAAACCTGTTGAAATTGCTTGAAAGCCGCCTGGATAACGTGGTTTATCGCATGGGTTTTGGTTCTACACGTGCAGAAGCTCGTCAGCTGGTATCACACCGCTCAATCACTTTAAATGGTCGTCGCGTAAACATCGCGTCTATCCAGGTTAAAGCGGGTGATGTAATTGCAGTTCACGAAGGCGCTAAACAACAATTACGTATTAAAAACGCAATTGAATTGGCTGCTCAACGTGGTATTCCTTCTTGGATGGAAGTAGATCATTCTAAACTAGAAGGTACGTTCAAAACTGCTCCAGATCGTTCTGATTTACCTGCTGAAATCAACGAAAGCTTGATTGTAGAATTGTATTCTAAATAATCCTTGAGGTAGCAATATGACGCGTACTGCAAATGAGTTTCTAACTCCGCAAGCGATCAAGGTCGAAGCGGCAAGCGGGACCTCGGCAAAAGTTATTCTAGAACCGTTAGAGCGTGGCTTTGGTCATACTCTTGGTAATGCTTTACGTCGCATCCTTCTTTCTTCTTTACCTGGCGCAGCTGTGGTGGAAGTAGAAATTGAGGGTGTTGAGCACGAGTACAGTACTTTGGAAGGCTTGCAGCAGGACATCGTCGAGCTCTTGCTGAACCTAAAAGGATTGTCTATTAAGCTGTTCGATCAAAATGAAGCTTATTTAACATTAGAGAAACAAGGTCCAGGCGACGTTACTGCGGCTGACCTTCGTTTACCTCATAATGTTGAAGTGGTTAACCCTGAACACTTGATTGGTACATTAAGTGCTACAGGCTCATTAAAAATGCGCCTAAAAGTGGCCCAAGGCCGTGGCTATGAAACGTCTGACTCACGCTTCCCGGAAGGTGAAACTCGCCCAGTGGGTCGTTTACAGTTAGATGCTTCTTATAGCCCGATCAAACGTGTGTCTTATACAGTGGAAAACGCTCGTGTAGAACAACGTACTGACCTTGACAAACTGATCATTGATCTTGAAACCAACGGTACAGTTGATCCTGAAGAAGCAATCCGTAAAGCGGCGACGATTTTGCAACAACAAATTGCAATCTTTGTTGACCTTCAGAAAGATCAAGCGCCTGTGGCTCAAGAACCTCGTGAAGAAGTTGATCCAATCTTGCTTCGTCCAGTAGATGATCTAGAGCTAACTGTTCGTTCTGCTAACTGTTTGAAAGCAGAAAACATTTACTACATTGGTGATCTTGTACAGCGTACTGAAGTTGAGTTGCTTAAAACTCCTAACTTGGGTAAAAAATCGCTTACTGAGATCAAAGATGTTCTGGCTTCTAAAGGCTTACAACTCGGCATGCGTTTAGAGAACTGGCCACCAGCCAGCCTCCGTATGGACGATCGTTTCGCCTATCGTAGCCGTTAATTAAGTAGGACTATTCACCATGCGTCATCGTAATAGTGGTGTGAAATTAGGCCGTACAAGCAGTCATCGTAAAGCGATGTTCCAAAACATGGCTAACTCTTTGTTTGAACACGAGTTGATCAAAACAACTGTGCCTAAAGCGAAAGAATTACGTCGTGTTGCTGAGCCTTTAATCACTTTAGCTAAAGTCGATACAGTAGCAAACCGTCGTTTGGCATTTGCTCGTACTCGTTCAGCTGCAACTGTGGGTAAATTATTTACCGTTCTTGGCCCTCGTTACAAAGAACGTAACGGCGGTTATCTACGTGTTCTTAAAGCGGGCTTCCGTGCAGGTGATGCTGCACCGATGGCTTACGTTGAGCTAGTAGATCGCGAAGTTGAATAATTTCGTGTAGAGTAGCGTACGTTATTCAAAAAAGGTCGGTTGTATAAACTGGCCTTTTTTAATGCCTGAAATTTCTAATTTTGGTTGTCTGGACTCTGTGAAGGATTGTCCTGAAAAGATAAGAATTAAATTGCTTTTAACCAAACTTGACATTGTGTATTGTCAGTTTTGTGATTTAATAAAAATAGATACTCGTATAGGTAAAAAAATAATATGGAAAAGCAGGTTGATATTCTGATTGTAGGGGCAGGCATTTCTGGGATTGGGCTGGCCGCCCATTTGTCCAAGCATTGTCCGCAGCGTTCATTTGAAATTATAGAACGACGTGAAAGTATTGGCGGGACCTGGGACTTATTTAAATATCCAGGTATCCGTTCAGATTCGGATATGTCGACTTTTGGTTTTAATTTTAAACCCTGGCAAAAAACCAGCGTATTGGCAGATGGACCCTCTATTAAAGGCTATTTGAATGAAGTGGTGACAGAATTTCAATTAGAACCAAAAATTCATTATCAGCATCGTGTCATCAGTGCCAATTATGATTCAGCCAGCCATAAATGGTCAGTAAAAATCGAAGATGCAGAAGGAAAAACACAGACTTGGATTGCAAATTTTGTTTTAGGCTGTACTGGTTATTATAATTATGATCAAGGCTTCCAGCCGGATTTTCCGAATCAGCAGGCCTTTAAAGGACAGTTTATTCATCCTCAGCACTGGCCGGAAAACCTGGACTATCGCGGTAAAAAAGTGGTGATTATTGGAAGTGGGGCAACTGCGATTACGCTTGTTCCAGCGATGGTAAAAGGTGGAGCAGGGCATGTAACCATGTTACAACGCTCACCTACTTATATCGCTTCGGTACCCTCTATCGATGTGGTCTATGCCAAAATGCGTAAGTATCTGCCCGAAGAGATGGCTTATAAGCTGACCCGTGCCCGAAATATCGGTATGCAGCGTGGAATTTATGCACTGGCACAGAAACAGCCAAAACTATTGAAAAAACTGCTGCTGAATTCTGTGAAATTCCAGCTCAAAGGCAAAGTGGACATGAAACACTTTACCCCCAACTATGAGCCATGGGATCAGCGTTTATGTGTAGTGCCTGATGGGGATCTATTTAAAATTCTACGCGAAGGTCATGCATCGGTTGAAACCGATCATATTGAAAAATTGACCGAAACGGGTATTTTGCTGAAATCTGGCAAGCATTTGGAGGCAGATATCATCGTTTCAGCCACCGGTTTAAATATTCAAATCTTAGGCGGTATTCAGGCCACTTTGGATGGCAAGCCTCTCAATACCTCTCAGCACATGTTATATCGCGGTATTATGGTCAGTGATGTGCCGAATATGGCCTTAATTATTGGTTATATCAATGCTTCCTGGACCTTAAAGGTGGATATTGCGGCAGAATACATTTGCCGTTTGCTGAACCATATGGATCATAAGGGGTATGATGAGGTGGTTGCTCAAGGGGATGTTAGCGAATTGATGGACGATACGGTCATGGGCAGCTTGAGTTCGGGCTATATCGCCCGCGCGGCGGATGTCATGCCAAAACAGGGGAAACATGCCCCTTGGCATGTCAGTAATAATTATCTGGCCGATCGCAAGGATCTGAAGCAGGCTTCTTTTAAAGATGGTGTGCTGAAATTTAAAACCAAAGTAACTGCTGTTCAGAGCAAGCCACGACTGGTATCCTGAAAATCTCTGTAAAATAAAAAGGAGTACTTGAGGTACCCCTTTTTAGATTATGAAACATTAAAGCGAACGGGCAATCAGCTCTTTCATGATTTCATTGGTGCCTGCATAGATGCGATTAGCCCGGTTATCGAGATAAGCTCTAGCAATTGGATATTCCAGCATATAACCATAACCACCATGCAATTGCAGGCATTCATCTACAACCTTACTGTACATTTCTGAGATTTTGTATTTGGCTGCCGCTGCTGCGTCAACTCCTAACTCATTTTTCAGCTGTAACTCCATACAGCGATCCAGATAGGCACGGCATACTTCGATTTCAGTACGCAGCTCTGCCAGTTTAAAGCGGGTATTCTGAAAGGCTGCCACGGGTTTGCCAAAAGCCTGGCGTTCCTTGGTGTATTGCAGTGTATGTGCAAAAGCCGCTTCAGCACCAGCCTGACAGATAATCGCCACAATCAGGCGTTCCCAAGCCAGCTCTTTCATCAGCATAATGAAGCCCATACCTTCCATGCCCAGCAGATTTTCTTTAGGCACACGGACATCGTCGAAGAACAGTTCACAGGTATCCTGGCCTTTCATCCCGATTTTATTTAAAGGTTGGCCTTTGCTAAATCCTGCACGTTCTGCTTCTACCAGAATAAGGGATAAATTGGCGGAGCCTTTGTCGCTATTGCCCGTTTTGCACACTACAATTGCCAGATCACACAGATAGCCATTGGTAATGAAGATTTTGGAGCCATTGATAATATAGTCATCTCCATCCTGAACAGCAGTGGTGCGTACTGCTTGCAAGTCGGAGCCGGTACCGGGTTCGGTCATGGCAATGGCTGTAATGGTTTCACCCGTTGCCATTTTCGGTAACCATTGTTGTTTCTGGGTGGCATTACCAAAATTTAAAATATAGTTGGCAACGATATCGGAATGTAGGGAAAAACCGGTGGCTGAATCACCGGCATAGGCCTGTTCTTCAATTAGGATCATGCTATAGAGACGATCTACACCGGAACCTCCATATTCTTCCGGCATGGTCGAGCAGAGCAGGCCTAATGCACCTGCCTTGAGCCAAAGCTCACGGTCAACATGCTGTTGCTGCTCATATTTTTCTGTATAAGGAATGACTTCCTGTGTATAGAATTTGCGTACCGTCTCACGAAAAGCCTCATGTTCGGCAGTGAATAATTGGCGTGGTAACATGCCAGCAAGCGGTCGGATCGCAGTGGATTGCATCTTATTTTTCCTGATTTTGTGTCTTTTTCCCTAAATTAGGACAAGCCGGTATAGGCAGCAATGAGCAAAAGACTCAAATCCCAGATATATCCTGATGCTTTTGGTCATTTATATGAAATTCCTCGAAATTCAGTGGTTGCTTCAGGTAAACTATTCGGGTTTGAAACCGGTTGGGGGAACTCGATGACTGATGAAATAAGCTTAGAAGAACGCAAAGTGATTTATCGTGCACGTCGTGGCTTAAAAGAGCTAGATGTGTATTTTGATCCCTACGTAAAAAACTACTATCTCAGCGCTGAACCTTTTGAAAAAGAAATGTTTGCTGAGCTGGTTGCTCAGGAAGATCCGGATCTGCTGGACTGGTTTATGGAAGTGTCGGAACCGCCACGCCCTGAATTGAAAGACTTTATCCTGAAACTTAAATTCTACGTTCATGGATAATCGTTGTTTCAGGCTGAAACGCAGTAAGTGCGCCCTGACGTTTCAGCTATTTATTTTTGCTGTATTGATGTTCCTGCTTTACCAGTTGTTACCTCTATTTCTATGGGGGGTATGTGGTATTTTAGGTGTCCTCATTTATCATCTGTTTTACCGTAAAACTCCGCAGGTTGAACAGTTGGAATATTTGGATGGGCGAGAATGGTCACTGAGCACAGTAAAAAAGACCTCTCGTGTGACGATTAGTCATGTGATTGATCATCAGGTCTATATCGTGGTGTATTTCCAGCATGCCAAGGCGCGCCCTTTGCTGATCTGGTGTGATCAATTGCCGCTAAAACAGTGGAAATCTTTAAAAGTTCTTACAAAAATGCTGTAATTGTTAGACAACTAGTACAGCTTTATTTTCTATAAACCTATTTAAAACAAATATATATTTCTCAAATCTCTCTTTTTGTTAGACAGGATTCCTTGTTTATTGAGGGAAAGAGTGAATTGTCTGACAATTTTCCTGCTGGTTTTTTGATAAGCAGGTACATTGAAGTCACCAACGCCAGCAGAGGAGATCATGATGGAATTTCCAGTGTGGATGTTTCTGATCGCAGCAATTGTTTTAGCCTTGGTCTTTGGAAGACTTGGAACAATATTGAAGGAAAAATTTTCACCTGAACCCTAATAAAGCCTATTTAAGTGCTTTCCCAGTTAATAAGTGGCATGTGCTGAACCGTCGCAATGCTACTTTTTTTTGCCCAAAATTTGGGTATTTTTCTATTCGAGTCAATTGCACTGGACTAAATTCATGGCAAAGTGATTGTTTTGGATTAGGGCGTGTCCTCATTTGAAGAATTGGTTTTAAATACTTAAAATCCTCCTTTGAGTTATTTTTATTTCTACATTTTCAATGGCACGCACTCTTCTTACCGATGATATCTGGCAGAAAATTCAAGAT